>JBJTAW010000240.1:0-4243 GCA_046091025.1 Chakrabartia sp.
GGATAAGTCTGTGGATAACCTGTTGGTGGCTATTGAGGCCAAGCGGCGGCCAGACCCGGCCCGCCTCATCTTTGCCTTGGGTATTCGCCATGTCGGCGCGGTGACGGCGAAAGACCTGTTGCGTGCCTTTGGCAGCGTTGATCGGGTGCGCGATGTGGCGACGGGGCCGGATGCTCTGGCAGAATTGACGCAAGTCGACGGCATTGGCCCGGTTGTGGCGGAGGCCCTGATTGAGTTTTTCCATGAGGCGCATAATCGGGCCGTGTGGGAAGATTTGTTAAGCGAAGTCGCGCCGCCTGCCTTTATGTCCAATGTTCGGGCATCGGCCGTGTCGGGTAAGATCATTGTGTTCACGGGTAGCCTTGAGACGATGAGCCGGGATGAAGCCAAGGCGCAGGCCGAATCGCTGGGGGCGAAAACAGCAGGTTCGGTCTCTGCCAAGACAGATCTGGTGGTCGCTGGCCCGGGGGCTGGATCAAAGCTGAAAAAGGCGCAGGAGCTTGGCATAGAGGTGATGGATGAGGCGGGCTGGGCCGCGATTGTGGCAGACACCGCAACAGGTGCCGCTTGAGCACCCGCGCATCCCGCTTGACCGTTGCATCCGCCCCCGTCAAAGCATGCACATGACCGAAGAGACGGACCTTTCCACCCTCTCCTTTGAACAGGCCTTAAAGCGGCTTGAGGAGATTGTTGCTCGCCTTGAATCCGGCGAGGCAGCGCTTGATGAATCGATCACGCTGTATACGCAAGGGGAGGCGTTGCGCGCCCAGTGCGAAGCGCGGCTGAAGGATGCGCAGGCGCGGATCGAAAAAATCACCATCGGCACCAATGGTCAGCCTTCGGGCACGACAGCGTTCGATACGGTCTGATCCCGAACATGGGTGGGGCGGATCTTCTGAAACCAGCATTGAATGAGATTGCGGCCGATGTAGATCGCGCCTTTGATCTGCTGTTGCCTGTGCCAGACGATGGCCGGGCTCGGTTGTACGAGGCGATGCGCTACGCCGCCATTGGCGGTGGAAAGCGGCTGCGCCCCCTGTTGGTGATGGCGACGTCGCAATTATTCAACGTCAGCCGGGATGCAGCTTTGCGTGTGGGTACGGCAATTGAGTGCATCCATGTCTATTCGCTGATCCATGACGATCTGCCCTGTATGGATGATGATGACATGCGTCGGGGCAAACCCACGGTGCATAAGGCCTTTGATGAGGCGACGGCGGTACTCGCCGGGGATTCGCTCCACGCCTTGGCCTTTGACATATTGGCGGATGAGGACACGCATCCCGATCCGTTCGTGCGGGCAGAGCTGATCCGGGAATTGGCTGTGGCCTCTGGCCCGGCGGGGATGGCCGGTGGGCAGATGATGGATTTGGTTGCCGATGGCGCGGACTTTGATCTGCACGCCGTCACCCGGTTGCAGCAGCTGAAAACAGGTGCGCTGATTTCCTTCTGTTTGGAGGCCGGGGCCATTTTGGGCCGTATCGCGCCAGAGGGGCGGCATGGCCTGCGCGGCTATGCGCGTGATGTCGGCCTTGCCTTTCAAATTGCCGACGATGTTCTGGATGCCGAAGGCGATGCTGAAGTCGCGGGCAAGGCGCTGCAAAAAGATGCAGAGGCGGGCAAGGCGACCTTCCTCTCTCTGCTCGGCATTGATCGGGCCAAGGCGCAGATGCACATGCTCGTCGATCAGGCCGTGGCGCATCTCCACGGCTTTGGCAAAGAGGCAGATTTGTTGCGGGCCATTGCCCGTTATACCGTGGAAAGGGATAGGTAATGGCAGAACGCATTGGCGTTTATCCGGGGACGTTTGATCCCATCACCCTTGGCCATATGGATATCATCCGGCGCGGGGTAAAGCTGGTGGATCGGCTGGTCGTGGGTGTCACCACCAATGCCAGCAAATCGCCGATGTTTTCCGATGCAGAACGCATTGAGATGGTGAAGCGCGAAGTCGCGACCATCAGCGGCGATATTGACGTTGTCGGCTTTGACTCGCTGCTGATGAACTTTGCCGAGGCGCAAGGGGCCTCTGTCATCGTGCGCGGCCTGCGTGCTGTGGCGGACTTTGAATATGAATATCAAATGGCGGGCATGAACCAGCAGTTGAATGACCGCATTGAAACGGTGTTCCTGATGGCGGATGCCTCGCTGCAACCCATTGCATCGCGATTGGTAAAGGAAATCGCGATTTATGGGGGGAAGATCCATAAATTTGTCACCCCCAGCATTGAGGCTGAGGTGCAGGCGCGGCTCGATAAGATCGGCCGTCGCGGTCAATAATTCATTCATCGTCTGCTCAGCCAAATGTGGCTAGGGCAGATGCGATGAAGATTGAGGTGTAGAGTGAAAACAATATTTGCTGCCGTCATGATGCTGTTGGGAATGGCCGGGCTTGCCCAAGCGGCGGAGGCGCAAACCCCGCCCGCACCGCAGGCCGGAGCCACACTGCCTCAGATTGATCCTGAAAATGTGTTGGTGCTGCAACTGTCGACAGGCGGGCCTGTGCGCATCCTGTTGCGCCCGGATAAGGCGCCCAATCATGTTGCGCGTATGAAGCAGCTGACCCGCGCTGGCTTTTATGATGGCCTGTTGTTCCACCGCGTGATCGACGGCTTTATGGCGCAAACGGGTGATCCGCTGGGCACAGGTACGGGCGGCTCTCCACTGCCAGATTTGAAAGCAGAATTTAACGATCTGCCGCATCTGCGCGGCGCGCTTTCCATGGCCCGCGCCGAAAGCCCGGACAGCGCCAATAGCCAGTTTTTCATCGTCTTCTCGCCGGTCTTGCGACTGGATGGCAAATATACGGTTCTTGGCCGCCTGCTATCAGGCATGCAATTTGTCGATGCGATCAACCGGGGGGAGCCCCCCGCCACGCCATCGACCATTGTGAAGGCCTGGATAGAAGCAGATGGCCCGGATGCCGCGCGCACCCCCTTGCCGCCCGTCGCCGCGCCCGCCGCATCGGCAGACCCCGCGCCGCAGGACGGGCCGACACAGCCCTAAGCCATGCGCGTTGACCTGTTTGATTTCGCTCTCCCGCAAGAGCTGATTGCCCTGCGTCCTGCATCCCCGCGGGATAGCGCACGCCTCCTTCACCTCAACGGCGATGCGACCAGCGATCATATCGTGCGTGATTTGCCCAGCCTGCTTGCCCCCGGCGATTGCCTTGTCTTTCACGACACGCGCGTCATCCCGGCCCAGTTCGAGGGCATGCGGGGTGAGGCAAAAATCGGCGCCCCCCTCCATACACGTGAAGGGCTGCGCGATTGGCGGGCCTTTGTGAAAAATGCCAAGCGCCTGCGTGAGGGGGATCAGATCCTCTTTGGCGGCGGCGTGACCGCCATTGCCAGCGACCGTGCCGCAGACGGCAGCTTGCTCCTCCATTTTGAAGGGGAGGAGCCGGTGGAAATTCTGCTCGAACGGGCAGGGACAATGCCGCTCCCGCCCTATATCGCCGCGCGCCGCCCGGTCGATGAACGCGATCATCAAGATTATCAGACGCTGTTTGCGCGCGAAAAAGGGGCCGTCGCCGCCCCCACCGCCGCGCTGCACTTCACGCCAGAGCTGATGGCCGCCCTCTCCGACCGGGGAGTCTTCCACGAAACGCTCACGCTCCAGGTGGGGGCGGGGACGTTCCTGCCGGTGAAGGCAGAGGACACACAGGATCATCAAATGCACGCCGAATGGGGCCGCATTGATGCCGCGACTGCCGATCGCCTCAACGCCGTGCGCGCCACGGGCGGCCGCGTCATCGCCGTCGGCACCACCTCCCTGCGCCTCCTCGAAAGTGCGGCGGGTGAGGATGATGTCATCCGCCCCTTTGAAGGCGATACCGCCATCTTCATCACGCCCGGCTATCGGTTCAAAGCAATTGACGGCCTGATGACCAATTTCCACCTGCCCAAATCCACCCTGTTCATGCTCGTCAGCGCCCTCATGGGCCGAGAGCGGATGCAGGCCGCCTATGCCCATGCGATTGCTGAGGGCTATCGGTTTTACAGCTATGGGGATACGAGTTTGTTGTTGAGGTGAGGGGGGCGCTGATGTGGCCTAAAGACACATAAGCGTTTATTTGGGCAGTCTCTCTTTTAACAATCAGCGCGTTTACTGTTTATTAGTGCTTTTGCTTCACTCTGGCCCTGTTGTTGTTAAGACTCGATAGGGGTGGGACCGTGGCGATCATTACAGGCACCAGCGGCAATGATATACTTACCGGCACAAGCGCGGATGATGAGATTGT
>JBJTAW010000241.1:0-2517 GCA_046091025.1 Chakrabartia sp.
AGATGTTATGGCAGTCCCCGGCTCACCGCTGGACCCGCGTGTGCAAGGGTGCAACCATCTGATCCGAGAAGGGGCTATTCTTGTTTAAAACGCAGATGATATTCTCGAAGTAATTCAGATGTTTAATCGCGGTTTTGAGCAATCTGTTGAAAGTTATGTTCCAGGCTATTCGAGCGCTGATCCAAATGATAGGGAGCGCGCAGAGCTAACATCATTGCTTTCCCCGGTTCCGGTTCCTGTTGATGAACTTATCCGTCAGTGTCGCTTGTCCGCTCCGCTGGTCGCTGTGATCCTATTGGAATTGGAACTTGCCGGGCGTTTGGAACGCCATGCCGGTGGCCGGGTTAGTCTGGTTTTATCCGCAAAGCCATGCGACGCCCTTTGCTCAAGCTGCGCCAAAGCCATTCCAGCGGCCCATAATGATGGCCGCGAAGCCAAGGCTGAGGCCAGGCGATCATCAATGCAATCATAGGAATTGTGAGCAAATAGGCCTGAGCGCGTGTCACATGGCCAAACAACCCGCCGCCATAGCCATAGAAAATGGA
This sequence comes from Chakrabartia sp., assembly GCA_046091025.1. GTDB lineage: Bacteria > Pseudomonadota > Alphaproteobacteria > Sphingomonadales > Sphingomonadaceae > Aquisediminimonas. The sequence goes on from JBJTAW010000241.1 coordinate 546, forward strand.
CGTCATGACCAATGATGTGAGGATGTAGTTGGAAAAGGCAACTCGCCCAGCGGCGGCGATTTTCCGCAGGAGTGGGCCGGGCGTAGGCCTTTTGGCGATGAGCAAAAGCAGCATCAGATGCCCAATTGTCACGGCCAGTCGAGCCGGCGTGTGCCCGAAATCGACCAACGCGGCAGTCAATAAGGGCTCAAAGCCTGCTGCATAGATTTTCCAAGCCAGAAATGCGGATATCGGCAGCCCTAAGAGATAGAAAAACACTGCCCAGCGAAGGATTTTAGGGCGGCTCCATGCGCCTGTTAAAGCGCCTGATTTGTAGAAGGCCATGCCCACGAGCATCAGGCCCGTCGTTTCCGCGCCATAGCCAAACACCATTGTGATCTGTGCAGAAACTGCGTCTGCAAGACGCGCTGTCACCATATCTGGATAGGATCCGCGATAGAGTTGCAAATCCTCCGCTACGCTTGCGCCTCCGGGCGCGCCAAGCGCATCTAGCATGATGGCAAACTGCTCTTTTGCGTCGGCTAGATTGGATGCCATCGCCTCTGTTCGCATGACATGTGCCGTCCACAAAATGACGGTCCAGATGAGCAGATTGACGGTAATAAGGGCCATGCCGACGGCCGCGAGGCGCTTTGTCGATGCCGCGTGAAAGCCATAAGCAATCAGCCCGCACACCGCATAATGGGCCAGAATATCCCCCTCCCAGATCAAGATGAAATGCGCGATACCAAATAGGAAAAGCCAGGCCATGCGTCGGGCATGGAGTGGCCATGGCGCGGCACCTTGGCGCATCGCCCGCTCTAAAATGAGGAGCATGGATGCGCCGAACATGATAGAGAATAGCCCACGCATTTTGCCGTCAACCATTATGAAGGCGACTGCCCAGCTGATCCTGTCTGCGTGCGATGATCCGCCCCATGCTGCTGGATTTATGTAAGCGGACATGGGCATTGAAAAAGCGATGACGTTCATCAAAAGGATGCCTAGTACCGCAAAGCCCCGAAGCGCATCGAGCGAGAAGTGGCGGTCGGTCCTCATGATGTGGGAACTGCCAGTGCGGTTGACGAGACGCAAGCTCTCAGTAAGAGAAAAACAGGGGGCACCGATGATTTGCAGAGGATATTGATTTGTCCACGATCGACACATTGCTGTCTCCAGTTATCCTATTTTTCATCTTGGGCGCTCTGGCCGCCGCCGCGCGGTCCGATCTGTCGGTGCCGGAACCCATTGCAAAGGGTATGTCGCTGTATCTGATGGCGGCTATTGGCTTGAAAGGCGGCGTGCAGGTGTCTGCGGCTGGCCTGTCTTCGGAAATGGCGGGGGCGGCTATCGCGGGCATGGGGCTCAGCTTTGGGCTGCCGTTTATTGCTTTTGCTCTCTTGCGAAGCTGGGGCGGGCTGGATCGGTTGAATTCTGGCGCAGTTGCGGCCCATTATGGGTCTGTCAGTATTGTGACCTTTGTTACGGCTTCTGAGGCACTGACGCGCAGCGGTGCAGAGCCTGCTGGATATATGGTCGCGGTTCTCGCGCTGATGGAAACACCTGCCATTTTGACAGGCTTGTTGCTGGCGCAAAATGGCCTGAAGCAGAAAAGCGGCGCGCCCGGAGGACATATTTGGCGGGAAGTCTTTCTCAATGGGTCTGTTGTTCTTCTGCTCGGCGCGTTTGTCGTTGGGCTGGTGATTGGTAAAGACAAATATGCCGCAATTTCTCCTGTTTTCACGACCGGATTTTCGGGCATATTGTGCTTGTTCCTGCTGGACATGGGCCTAATTGCCGTGCGTCGTCTGCGCGAAAGCCGCGGCATGACGCTGAGGTTGGTAAGCCTTGGCATTGCTTTGCCATTGATCAACGGTTCGCTTGGCCTTGGCGCGGCCTTGCTGCTTGGTTCGCACGCGGGAACGGCGGCAGCTTTTGCTATGCTGGCGGCAAGCGCGTCTTATATTGCAGTGCCAGCCGCTATGCGTATGGC
>JBJTAW010000242.1:0-20960 GCA_046091025.1 Chakrabartia sp.
GAAAGACATGGCCGACGAAGGCCTGATCGACAGCGCGCCGGGTCGCGCCTTTCACAAAATGGGCGGCCTGCCTAAGGTGACGGTGCTGCGCATCGTCGACGCGGACGACGGCCAAGTCATTGGAATTCCCGAACATTGGGAAGCCGAAGGCAAGCCCTCGCTGCGCCTGCGCGTCATCGAGCGGGGTCGGCGGTCTGCGCGGTGCGTGGGCGACCGCATCTTGGCCCGCACCGAAGAACAGGGCAGCGGCCACATTGCCCATATGATGAAGCGGCTGGCGCGCGGGGAAGAACTGATCCTGGGCGTGGTCGCGCTGGAGGGGGACAGATATTGGCTGCGCGCCATTGATAAGCGGGAACGCCGGGACACCCCGATTTCCGATATGGGAGAGGCGGGCGCTGGCGACCTTGTGCTGGCGGAAAAGACGGGCCGCGCCCCGCGCATCACCGCCAAGGTGACGGAGGTGTTGGGCGATCCCTTTGCCCCCAAGGCGTTCAGCCTGATTGCCATTCATAAACACAGCATCCCCCATGTTTTTTCCGAAGAGCTGTTTGAGGAGGCCGGGAAAATGGCGGGGCTTGCGCTTGGCCAGCGCGAAGACCTGCGCCATCTGCCGATTGTCGCCATTGACCCCATTGATGCGCGAGATTTTGATGATGCGGTCTGGGCGACGCCCCGGACCGGCGGGGGCTTTGACTGCATTGTCGCCATTGCCGATGTCAGCTTTTACGTCCGCCCCGGATCTCGGCTGGATAAGGAAGCGCGCAAACGCGGCAACAGCGTCTATTTCCCCGATCGCGTCGTCCCGATGCTGCCAGAGCAACTCTCAGCCGATGTCTGCTCGCTCAAGGCCGGGCAGGATCGGGCGGCCTTGGCCTGCCATATGGCGATTGATGCGGATGGGAATATGGAAAGCTGGCGCTTTTCGCGCGCGGTGATCCGCGTGGCCGCCAACATCCCCTATGAACATGCGCAAGCCGCGAGAGATGGGGACCGACCCCATGACCTGACGGAAAGCGCGCTGCGCCCGCTGTGGGCCTGTTGGGCGGCGTTGAAAAAGGCCCGTGCAAAGCGCGAGCCGCTTGACCTTGATTTGCCCGAACGGCGCGTTGTTCTGGATGAGGATGGCCGCATTCAATCTGTCGCCCCGCGCGAACGGCTGGATGCCCACCGCCTGATCGAAGATTACATGATTGCGGCCAATGTCGCGGCGGCCAAGGCGCTGGAAAGCCGCAAGGCCCTGTTCATGTACCGCGTGCATGAACAGCCGTCGCGCGAGAAGCTGGTCGGCCTGAAAGACTATCTGGCGACCTTTGATATCGTCTTGGCCTTGGGACAGGTCATTACGCCCAAAACCTTCAACCGGATCTTCGGACAGCTGGGCGAGGCGGAGTTCCGCACCGAAGTGATGGAGCAAATCCTTCGGTCGCAGACTCAGGCCTATTATAGCCCGCGAAATGCCGGGCATTTCGGCCTGTCGCTTGGCTCTTACGCGCATTTCACATCGCCCATTCGCCGCTATTCAGATTTGATTGTCCATCGATCCTTGGTGGAGGCGTTCAATTTGGATCCCGATGCGCGGCACACCGCCCTGACGCCCGAAGATGCCGGGCGTATGGTGATCATCGGCGAAGCCGTATCGCGCTGCGAACGCCGGGCGATGGAGGCAGAGCGGGAAACGGTGGATCGCTATGTCGCCGCCTTCCTCGCCATGCGCGTGGGCGACATATTGGAAACGCGGATTACCGGCGTCACCAATTTTGGCTTTTTCGCAACGGTAGAGGGGCTGGGCGGCGATGGCCTTGTGCCTGTCTCCACCTTGGGGGCGGAACATTTCAGCTTTGATCCCGCGCACATGGCGCTGACCGGGGATGAAACGGGGGATCAATATCGCATTGGCCAGCATATTGAGCTGCGCCTTGTGGAGGCGAACCCCATTTCCGGCGCATTGCGCTTTGAACTGCCCGAAGGGGCCAACCACCTGCCCATGCGCGGGGATCGGCGCGATCGCGGCCGCCGCACGCCAATGAGCAAACGCGGCCGCCCCGGCAATATCCGCCATCAGGGCCGCCGCCGCTGACATTCGTCGTCATTCCCGCGCAGGCGGGACTCCATAATCCGCAGGGGAGACGGATTGCGTCACCCTGAACTTGATTCAGGGTCCACAGATCCGCACGCGTCCCGGCTTGGGTGTGTGTGGCCAAGGTGGATTCCCGCCTTCACCGGAATGACGGGTGGGGGCATGTGGCCGCACAATACGCGCCGCATTTGAAATCGACGCACGGGCGACTTATGACCCCTTATGCCCATTAATCTCCCCCGCCTTTTTGTCGGCACGCTCATTTATGACGAACCCTCCGCGGTGCTGGATGATATGCGGTTTGAACGCATCATGCGGGGCTTTTCCAGCCATTATGTGGTGCACCCCCTGTCGCAGAGCCAGTTTGCCTTTGAACGCGGCGAAGGATTTGACCGGTTTGAACGCTGGGATGCCTTTGCCTATGTCGATGGCGGCACCGTCATCCGCCTGCGCGAACATCGCGAAATCGCGGTGGAGGGACAGGACAACATCGTCCTCCTGCCGCCGCCTTGGACGGCCCTGCGCTTTCACCTCAACATCCGTGTCGTCCTGATCTTCTGGGCCTTTGCCCTGATCATCGCCCGAAGCTTTCTGGGCGGGGATTGGCTGTTCTGGGGAATTGGCTTCCTCGCGCTTTATGGCGCGCATGTGGGGCTGATCCGGCGGAGTTTGTGGAAGAAGTTGGCCGTGTGGGTTGGCCGGGGGAGTTTGAATTAGGGCAGGGCAGCTTCCCTCCCCCAACCCCTCCCGCCTGCGGGAGGGGAGCGAGACTTGAGGGACCGCAGGGCGCTTTAGTCGCAGCGGGGAGGGCAGAACTCCCTCACCCCTCCACCAAAAACGTCAGCCCCGCATTTTTTTCCAACCGCGCCAGCAGCGGCGCGGCCATCACCGCACCCGGTGTTGTCACGCCGCCGGGGGTGTCCGTTTCCAGCAATGTCAGCGCGCTTTCGGAGATCATTTTGCTGGTGGAGCCATAGCCGGGGTCTTTATCGCCTGAGACGGAGACGCGCACCGTCGTGCCATCCGGATATTCGCCAATGAAAAGCACATCGTAGAACCCGTTTTCCCGTTCTTCCTTGCTGGGGCCTTCGCCGGGCTGGAGCTTGGCCTCGCCAAAGGGATTGGCCTTGGCAATGGCTTCGGCCATGGCGCGGCCGGCATCGCCAATGGTCGTCATCATCATTTCATCATAGACAAAATCCCGGCCATAGGGGTGTCCGAGCAGGAAGTTGCTGCGGTGGACATTCTTGGTGTTGATCGGCGCCATTACAAAGGGCGCGGTCCATGTGCCGGTGGCGCTATCATATTCCGGCATCAGGCCAGAGGGTTGGGCGGGTCCTTCAAAACCCGGCGTCAGGCCAAAGCTGCTTTTCAAAATGCCGATGATCTTGGGGTTTTTGGCCGCGGCTTTCATCGTTTCGGTGAGGCTCGCAATGGTGCCGCCAGAGGCGCCGCCCTGCATCTTGCGCACGCGGCCTTTGACGCGCGGGGCGGGCTTGCCATGGCGGGTGTAGGCTTCCTGCTGAAGGAACCAGACACCCAGATCAAAGGGGATGGAATCAAAGCCGCAAGAAAAGACGATGCGGGCGCCCGTTTCCTTCGCGCGGGCATCATGCGCGTCGATCATCTCCCGCATCCAGGCGGGTTCACCGCACAGATCGACATAATCCGTGCCGGTTTCGGCGCAGGCGGCGACCAGTTCTGGGCCATAAAGCTGATAGGGGCCAACCGTGGTCAGGACGACGCGGGTGCGGTTGCACATGTCAATCAGCGTTGCGGGGTTGCTGGCGTCTGCAATGACGAGGGGGGTGTCGCTGGGCAGGCCCATGTCATCGCGCACTTGGGTGAGTTTGGAGAGGCCGCGGCCCGCCATGGCCCATTTCCGGACGCCCTGTTTGGCGAGATATTCCGCGACTAGCCGGCCCGTAAAGCCGCTTGCGCCATAGACGATGACGTCGAATTCTGCGGTCTGCTTGGCCATGTGTTTCTCCTATCGTCGTGATTTACAGCTTGGGCAGGGTGACCCCTTTTTGCCCCATATACTTGCCAGCCCGGTCGGCATAGCTTGTCTCGCAGGGTTCATTGCCCTTGAGGAAGAGGAACTGACACGCCCCTTCATTGGCGTAAATCTTGGCGGGCAAGGGCGTGGTGTTGGAAAATTCCAGCGTCACATGGCCTTCCCAGCCGGGTTCCAGCGGGGTGACATTCACGATGATGCCGCAGCGGGCATAGGTGGATTTGCCAAGGCAGATGACCAGCACATCGCGCGGGATGCGGAAATATTCGACTGTGCGGGCAAGGGCGAAGCTGTTCGGCGGGATGATGCAGACATCGGTCTTGCGATCGACAAAGCTCTTCGGGTCAAATTCCTTGGGATCAACCACGGAGCTGTCGACATTGGTGAAGATCTTGAACTCATCGGCGACGCGCGCGTCATAGCCGTAAGAGGACAGGCCATAGCTGATGCAATTGTCGCGGCGCTGGCCCTCCACAAAGGGGTCGATCATGTCCGTGCTCAGCGCCTGTTCGCGGATCCAGATGTCAGACAGAATGGACATTTATTCTCCTAAACAAGCCCAAGATCGGCAGGGCCAAAAGCAAATGGCAAAAGGCTTGATAGCGTGTGCCGCTCCACCACGCCACCATCGGCGGAGGCGCAATGAATGACAATATCATGGCCCGATAGGCCACCCGCTTCATTAATCACCTGACGGCAGCGGCCACAGGGGCGCACAGGGTCTGTGCCCGTGATCGCGCCATCCACCAGCTTGCCGCCGATAATCGCAATTTCCCGCACATCGCGCAAATGCCCAGCCGAATTGGCTGTGCCCAGCGCAACGGTTTCCGCGCAGAGGGTCAGGCCATAGCTTGCATTTTCAAAGTTGCAGCCGGTGATGATGCTCCCATCCGCCAGCAAAAGGGCCGCGCCAACCCCAAATCCGAAATAGGGGGCATGCGCCTGTGCCGCCGCCGCGCGGGCGCGATCAACATGGGTGCGGGTGGTCTCATCGGTCATTGTTGAATTACATTCCAATTGGTGCTGCCCTCGATGCCCTTTACGCGCCGAAATGTCGAGGCTTGCCACATCGCCCAATCGCGACTGGCGTAAGAGGGGCGCAGGAAGAAGCCTGAGAGCCAGAGCGGACGATCAATGGCGCTGCTAATCTCATAATTCCGCTCAAAATCCCGCGACAGGCCTAGGATGATGGTCTTGCCCGTATGCGCTTCCACCATTTGGATAAATCGGGTCAGATCCCGCAGGACTGTCGCGCGCTCTGGCCGGTCATCGCAATTGCCGGATAGGGACAGCTTGACGGCGGCGGGCAGGGCGGTCTGATCCCGCTCCACAATGGAGATGAAGTTGGTCGCCTGATCCAAGGCCGGGCGGCAGAGCGAATAGACGTGGTACGCGCCCCGGCGCAGGCCCGCTTCATCTGCCTTTTCCCAGTTTTCGACGAATTTTGGGTCGGCGCTATCTGACCCCTCGGTCGCCTTGATATAGGCAAACTCGGTCCCCGCCGCTTCAACGGTGGGCCAGGCGACGACGCCATTCTCCTCAGACACATCGACGCCCTGCACGGGATAGGCAGCCGAACCGGGCTTCCAATGCGCCGCCCACCAGAACAGCACCCCCGCAAGGATGATGAAGGCGGTAACCAGCACGCCGACCCGAAAACGCCCCCGCATGCCTTACCCCTTAATATGCAGAACGCAGATCAGCGTGAACAGCCGTCGTGCCGTATCAAAATCGACATCAATTTTGCCGTCCAGGCGCTCTTTCAAAAGATCTGCCCCTTCATTGTGAATGGCCCGGCGCGCCATATCCACCGTTTCAATCTGTTGCGGGGTAGAGACGCGAATCGCCTGATAATAGCTGTCACAAATTGCGAAATAATCGCGGATCAGCCGCCGAAACCGACCAAGCCCCAAGATGACAGAACCAAAGGGGCTGCCATCTTCTCGGCCCATATCAAAGGCAAGCCTGCCTTCCTCAACCCGCAGCATCAATTGATACGGCCCGGAATAGCCATCCTCTGCCACGCGCTGTGGCGCGAAATAATTGCCTTCTAAGATATCGAAAATGGCAATCCGCCGCTCTTGCTCAATATCCGCAGAGCGCCAGATGATCGTATGCTCGTCGAGCTTGATATCGATGATGCGCGGATCGGCCATAGACATGCGCATATCGAAAGCCGCGCGGCTTGGAAAGATGAGGACGAAAGGAGTTATCCCCGTTATCCTCGTCTTGCGACGTTGGTGTTAACGGCGGCTTGCTTCATGAGGGCCAAATGGCAGACCCCGTTCGATTGATTCACGACACCAGCGACACCGCTGTGCAGCTTCCCCATAATGTTGAGGCAGAGGCCGCCCTTTTGGGGGCGCTGATGATCGATAATCGCGTGGCAGAGGATGTGCAGCTGAAACTGCGCGCCGAACATTTTTTTGAGCCGGTCCACGGCCGGATTTATGATGCGATCGTGAAGCTGGTAGATCGATCCATGGTGGCAACACCCGTCACGCTCAAGCCCATGTTTGAAACGGATGAGGCGATGAAGGCGCTGGGCGGGCCTGCCTATCTGGCGCAACTGACTGGGTCGGGTGCGGCCTTGCTCGGCGCGCGGGATTTTGCAGCGCAGATTTATGATCTGGCCTTGTTGCGCGAATTGGTGAGCGTCGGCCGCGATATGGCGACCCGGGCGCTGGATACCAGCGACGCCGTATTGCCGACGGAGCAAATCGAAACGGCGGAAATGGCCTTGTACCGCGTGGCCGAACAAGGCGGGGAAACAGGGAGCACCAAATCCTTTGGTCAGGCGACCAAGATGGCCGTCTCTCTCGCAGAAAAGGCCCTGAACTCGGGCGGCGGCCTATCGGGCGTGACAACGGGCATTGATGGCATCAACGCCAAAACAGGCGGTCTGCACCATTCCGATCTCATCATTCTTGCTGGTCGTCCCGGCATGGGCAAAACGGCCTTGGCAACCAACATCGCCTTTAATGCGGCCCGGCGCTGGGCGCGTGACTCGGAAGATGGCATTCCGCCGGAAAAATCGGTCGGAGCACCCGTTGCCTTTTTCAGCCTCGAAATGTCGGCCGATCAGCTGGCGACGCGTATCCTGTCAGAACAATCCGAAATCAGCTCTGAAAATCTGCGTATGGGCAAGATTAGCCAGACCGAATTTCGCAGCCTGGCCCGCGCGGCGGCTGATTTGGAATCCTTGCCGCTCTATATCGATGATACGGCCGGTCTTACGATTGCGGCCCTGCGCACCCGCGCCCGGCGGTTGAAGCGGCGGCACGATATTGGTCTGATCATCGTCGATTATCTTCAGCTGCTCCAAGGATCCAAAAGTGGGGGCGGGGATAATCGCGTGCAGGAAATTTCGGAAATTTCGCGCGGTCTCAAAACTTTGGCCAAGGAACTCAACGTTCCCGTCATCGCCCTGTCGCAGCTGAGCCGTGCTGTGGAACAGCGCGAAGACAAAAGGCCGCAGCTTTCCGATCTGCGTGAATCGGGCTCGATTGAACAGGACGCGGACATTGTGCTCTTCGTCTATCGCGAAGAATATTATATTCAGGCCCGCGAACCTAAGCGACCAGCCGAAGGCGAAGATGCTAAGGTCTTTGACGATCATGCCAAATGGGCGATTGAGATGGAGCGGGTCTTTGGCCTGTCCGAACTGATCGTCGCCAAGCAGCGCCACGGCGCGACGGGCAAGGTCAAGATGAAGTTTGACGCCCGGTTTACGCGCTTTAGCGATTATGTGGATGAGAGTTATTTGCCGCAGCAAATGGGGTAAGTAGACGTTTCATGCTGCATTGCACAAAATTCTTGCGCAAAGCCAAAGCCCTCGGCATTTTGACGATATGCTTGCAAACCGTGTTATCTTAGAAGCCATAGCGACGAAACACTGCCTCAAGGCGGGCTATAACGGTACGACCTTCATCCTTGCGCCGCATATTCTCTACACCCGCCGGGATCTTGTGTATCTTGATGCGGTGCCAATCACGAAAAATGGCGCGCCGCCGCGTGAGGAAAAAATGGCGACGTTCAAGGTCGATGGCATGTCTGACATTGAGATGTCTGAGGAGGCCTTTGAGCTGAGCGTGTTGTTTGAGCCTTGGCAGGACAAATATCGCGACACGACCTTATTCTCGGTCCCCGAATAAGAATTCACGAGATATGACAAAGGCTTAACCAGATGGACAGCCGCCGGATAATGCGCCTGTCCTAAGCCTGTCTGCGGGCAGGAAAGCCACCAAATGCCCCCATAGGTGGTGCCTATAGAGAGGATCGACGCCTGCAAATTCCCCCCCCTTGCAGGCGTCGGCCTTTTTATCAGGCAGCAGCGCGGTCGGCGCGATCCTTCAATTCCTGGTTCAGCATTTCCGCAATGAGGAACGCCAGTTCCAGCGATTGGCCGGCATTGAGGCGTGGGTCGCAATGGGTATGGTATCGATCTGCCAAATTCTGTTCGGTCACATCAATCGCGCCGCCCGTGCATTCGGTCACATTTTGACCCGTCATTTCAATGTGAATGCCGCCGCCATGTGTTCCTTCTGCGCGATGTACGGCAAAGAAACCGCGGACTTCTGCAAGAATGCGTTCGAATGGACGGGTCTTATAGCCATTTTGCGCCTTGATGACGTTGCCGTGCATCGGGTCGCACGACCAGATGACGGGGTGTCCCTCGGCCTTCACGGCGCGCACAAGTGCGGGCAGATGCGCCTCAATCTTGTCATGGCCATAACGGGTGATGAGCGTCATCCGGCCCGGCACGCGGTTTGGATTGAGCGTATCGAGCAAGCGCAGCAGCGCCTCTGGCTCTAGGCTGGGGCCGCACTTCATGCCGATGGGGTTGCCGATGCCGCGCAGATATTCGACATGGGATGACCCGACAAAGCGAGTCCTGTCGCCAATCCACAGCATATGCGCAGATGTGTCATACCATTGGCCGGTGAGGGAATCCTGCCGCGTCAGGGCCTGCTCATAGGGAAGCAAAAGCGCCTCATGGCTGGTGTAAAAACTCGTGCCCTTCAACTGGGGAGCGGTGTCGGGATCAATGCCGCACGCCGCCATAAAGTCGAGCGCTTCGCTAATCCGGTCTGCCACATCCTGAAACCGCTTCGCCCAAGGGGAACGCCCCATGAAATCATGCGTCCAGGCATTCACCTGATGCAGATTCGCATAGCCGCCCTGCGCAAAGGCGCGCAGCAGGTTGAGCGTTGCGGCGGATTGGGAATAGGCCCGCACCATCCGCTGAGGGTCGGGCGCACGACCTTCGGCTTCAAAGGCGATGTCGTTGATAATGTCGCCGCGATAGCTGGGCAAAGACACGCCACCAATATCTTCCATATCGGCCGACCGGGGCTTGGCGAACTGCCCCGCCATGCGGCCAACCTTGACCGTGGGCAGCTTGGACGAAAAGGTCAGGACAACCGCCATTTGCAACAAGACTTTGAAGGTGTCGCGAATGTTATTCGGGTGGAATTCGGCAAAGCTTTCGGCACAATCGCCGCCTTGGAGGAGAAAGCTTTTGCCCTCAGCAACCTGGGCCAGTTCGGCTGTCAGGCTGCGCGCTTCGCCGGCAAAAACCAGCGGCGGAAAATTCGCTAGCGTTGTTGTTGCGGATGCCAGCGCGTCAGCGTCAGAATAGGTCGGAAGCTGGCGTGCCTCATGGCTGGTCCAGCTGTCGGGGGTCCAAGTCTGTGTCATAATAGGCAGGCCTTGGGGAAATTTGGCGAAAAGCGCAAGGATTTCGCGCCCAAAGCCGCTTTATCCCAAAGAATAGCCCGCGCTGCGCACGGTGCGGATCATATCCTTGCCACCCGGCGCGTTAATGGCCGCGCGCAGGCGTTTGACCTGAACGTCCACAGTGCGTTCTTCAATATCGCTGTCTTGGCCCCAGACCCCTGTGACCAGTTGAGCGCGGGATAGAACCCTGCCGGGGCGTTCCATAAAATGCTGAAGCAAGCGAAACTCGGTAGGCCCTAAGGCCACTTCCGAGCCGGATCTCCGGACCCGATGTGCAACAGGATCAAGCTCTAAGTCCTCAATCTTCAATGTTTTTCCTGCGAGCGCAGGGCGCGTGCGGCGCAAGATTGCAGCCATCCGGGCAATTAGCTCTCGCGGGGAAAATGGCTTGGTCACATAATCATCAGCACCTGTTTCCAGCCCGCGAATACGGTCTTCTTCTTCACCGCGTGCGGTCATCATGATGATCGGGACATTCGCGGTCTCTGAAGTGCGGCGCAAGCGGCGACACACCTCAATGCCGGAGATATTCTCAATCATCCAGTCGAGGATGACGGCATCTGGTGCGTGTTCCGCTGCGAGCAACAAAGCTTCTTCCCCATCGGCCGTTTGCGTCACATCATAGCCTTCGGCTTCGAAGTGCCAGACAAGCAATTCCGCCAGTGCGGGATCATCTTCAACAATCAGCAGACGTGCGGCCATGATTAACTTCCCCGGGGCATATCCCTATCAGCGTAATACTCGCCAGTTGCGGCATAATAGACGAGTTCCGCCACATTGGTGGCGTGGTCGCCAATGCGTTCCAGATTGCGGGCGACGAACAGAAGTTGCGCTGCAGAACTAATGGTTGCTGGATTTTCCATCATATGGGCGACGAGAGTGCGGAAGATGCTGTTGTAGAATTCATCGACCTTGTCGTCGCGATCCACGACTTCAACCGCGAGCTTTGCATCGCGGGCGGCATAGGCATCGAGCACATCCTTGACCATGGATTGCGCAATTTCTGCCATTGTGGGGATCAACGTGAGCGGCTCAATCTTCGCCCTGCCTTCGACTTCGCCCACGCGCTTGGCAATGTTTTTGGCATAGTCGCCAATGCGTTCAATAATGCCGGAGATTTTGAGCGCCGAAATAACATCCCGCAGATCATCTGCCATAGGCGCACGGAGGGCAATGATCCGAACGGCCAGCCGATCCACTTCCACCTCAAGCGCATCAAGGCGTGCATCGCTGGCGACAACTTGAGCCGCCAAGTCGTAATCGCGTCTGACCAAAGCTTCGACCGATTGTGCGATGGCGACTTCCGCAAGTCCGCCCATCTCGGCAATCAAACCCCGCAGGGCGCCGATTTCATTATCAAAGGCTTTGACAGTATGTTCAACCATGTCTGCGATCCTTAACCATAACGTCCGGTGATATAGTCTTTTGTCCGTTCTTCGCGTGGATTGGTGAAGATGTCAGACGTAGAGCCATATTCAACCATAGCGCCCAGATGGAAAAAGGCGGTGCGCTGCGACACACGGGCCGCCTGCTGCATAGAGTGCGTGACGATCACAATGGCGTAACGACCACGCAGTTCGTCAATTAATTCCTCAATGCGGGCCGTTGCGATTGGATCCAGCGCGGAGCAGGGCTCATCCATCAAGATGACTTCCGGGCTGACGGCAATAGCGCGGGCGATGCAGAGACGCTGCTGCTGCCCACCGGAAAGGGCGGTACCCGCGTCGGCCAGGCGATCCTTAACCTCTTCCCAAAGGCCGGCCCGGCGCAGCGATTTTTCAACAATGGCATCCATATCTGCCTTTGTTGCAGCAAGGCCATGAATGCGCGGGCCATAGGCCACATTTTCATAAATCGATTTGGGGAAAGGGTTGGGCTTTTGAAATACCAGGCCAACCCGCGCGCGCAGTTGCACAACATCCATGCCACCGGCGTAGATATCATCGCCATCAAGCATAATCTGCCCTTGGACGCTGCATCCCGCAATGGTGTCGTTCATGCGGTTGAGCGTCCGCAAAAAGGTCGATTTTCCGCATCCGGACGGGCCGATAAACGCGGTGACATGCTCGGTGGCAATGTCGATCGAGACATTGTCGATGGCCTGTTTTGCGCCATAAAAGACGTTCACATTCTTGGCCGATATTTTAATGGTTTCGGTCGACATGGATCACCAACGTGTTTCGAATTTGTTGCGAAGATAAATGGCAAGACCATTCATCGCGAGCAGGAAGACCAGCAAGACGATGATGGCAGCGGACGTGTTTCGAACAAAGGCACGGTCAACTTCGTCTGACCAGAGGAAAATCTGCATGGGCAGAACGCTGGACGGGTCGGTCAGGCCTGCTGGCGGGGTAGAGACAAAGGCGCGCATCCCAATCATCAACAAGGGCGCAGTTTCACCAAGCGCACGTGCCATGCCGATAATGGCGCCGGTCAAAATCCCCGGCAGGGCAAGGGGAAGGACATGGTGGAAAACGGTTTGCATTTTGCTAGCGCCAATGGCGAGCGCTGCATCGCGGATCGACGGTGGGACGGCCTTAATGGCGTTTCGGCCCGCAATGACGATGACGGGCATGGTCATAAGTGCAAGCGTCATACCGCCGACCAAGGGCGAAGAGCGTGGCAGATTAAATGTGTTGATGAAGACCGCCAGACCCAACAAGCCAAAGATAATTGAGGGTACAGCCGCAAGATTATTGATCGACACTTCGACCAAATCGATCCAGCGGTTCTTTGGGGCGAATTCTTCGAGATAAATTGCGGCCAGAACGCCCATGGGAAGCGCCAGCGTAATCGTTACCAACATGGTGAGCAAAGAGCCTTTGGCCGCCCCCCAAACCCCGGCGGTGCTTGCCTCAGTTGAATCCGATCCTGTCAGAAAGGCCAGATCAAGCCCGCCAACACCTTTTGCGAGCATGGAGACAAGCAAAAACGCTAGAAAGGACAAAGAGACGAGTATCGCAAGGACGCCGAGCCGCTTAAAGCGACGCTCCGCTGCATAACGCTTGGCAAGACGCTGCGTCATGTCGGGCGACTGCCAATTGGTGCCGGGCTTACTCATATGCTTCCCTAAAGCGTTTCACGACACGCAGCGCGATAATGTTGAGAGCAAGTGTCACAACGAACAGGACAAGGCCCAGCGCAAAGGCAGACAGCGTCTTGGGGCTATCAAATTCTTGGTCGCCCGTCAGCAATTGGACAATCTGGAAGGTGACGGTTGTCATGCTGGCGAACGGATTGGCAGAGAGATTGGCCGCAGCACCCGCCGCCATTACGACAATCATGGTTTCCCCAATGGCACGGCTGATCGCAAGCATGACGCCAGCGACAATGCCGGGCAGGGCCGCCGGGATCATGACGCGCTTGATCGTTTCTGATGTTGTCGCACCCATGGCAAGCGAGCCATCGCGCATCGCCTGTGGCACTGCCGCAATACTGTCATCGGCCATGGAGGAGACAAACGGTATGATCATGATGCCCATGACGAGGCCGGCGGCAAGCGCGCTTTCGGTGGATGTGTTAGCAATGCCGATGCCGCTCGAAAAATCTCGCACCAGGGGGGCGACCGTGAGAGCTGCGAAATAGCCGTACACAACCGTGGGGATGCCTGCGAGAATCTCAAGCAGCGGCTTTAATATCCGGCGCATTTGTGAGCTTGCATATTGGGTCAGGTATATCGCGCTCATCAGGCCGAGCGGGATGGCGACGATCATCGCGATGATCGCGCCGATAAAGATTGTTCCCCAAAAAAGAGGGACAGCACCAAAGCTCCCATTAGCTGGGCTCCAGTGCAGACCGGTCAGGAATTCAAAGGCATTAACTTTTGAGAAGAAAATGCCAGTTTCATATAAGAGCGACGCAATAATTCCGACGGTTGTTAAAATGGCGAGGAGCGAGGCAATTAGAAGCAGCCCAAGCACCAAGCGTTCCACATATGTGCGCGCGGGAAAATCTGCCCGGATGCGGGTGTAGCCAAATGCGCCCCCGACAAAGGCAAGAACGAAGGCCAACGCTGCGCCCATGGCCCCAAATTTTTGATTTGCAGAGCGAATGGTGGGGACGAGTTTTTCCGCCTCTGGGTTAAAGACAGGCGCGTCAGGATTTTGGGCAATCGCATAGGCTTCCGACAGGATCGAATTGCGTTCCATATCCATCATGGGAAGCGATGCAGCTGCAGGATCGGCCAAGACTGCTGAATGGATCAGACCAGGAGATAAGGAGCCCCAAGCGGCAATCCCGAGCAGAGCCGGAATCGCAATCCAAAGGGCGAGGTGCCAGCCATGATGGCCGGGGCGCGAATGCATCGATCCCCGGCCCGTATAAAGAGCCTGCGCCTTTGCCCGGGCGACGAGCCAGCCGATCAGGCCAAGCCCGGCGACCAGGAAAAGGAGAAGGGTTATAGACATAGGGTTTGGATTATTTGAGCTGCGATGCGTCCATGAGCTTCATCGACGAGGCGATTTCAGCATTGGCCGTTTGAATATCCGCAGGTGCGATAACCATTCCCTTTTTCTTGAGGTAACCATCCGCGCCCCAAGCCTTTGAGAACTCAAGCGCGAATTCTTTGATTCCCTTAATGGCCTTCAGATGCGCAGCTTTGACATAAATGTAAAGCGGACGCGCGCCGGGGTAAGAGAAGTCAGATACGGTCGCATAGGTCGGCTGAATACCCGACATCGGGATGCCCTTCAGCTTGTCCATATTTTCTTCAAGGAAGGAGAAGCCGAAGATGCCAATCGCTTTCGGGTTGGCCGAAATCTTCTGCACGATCAGATTGTCATTCTCACCCGCATCAACATAGGCACCATCTTCGCGCACCTTCGTGCAGATGTCCTTATGCTTGTCCTTATCGCTTTCTTTGAGCGCCTTCATCTCCGGGTCGATATCACAGCCCTTGGTCAAGATCAGCTCCGCCAGCGCATCGCGCGTGCCAGAGGTCGACGGCGGGCCGTAGACGCTGATCGGAATGGCGGGGAGCGAGGGGTTTACGTCTGCCCATGTCTTGGCGGTATTTGGCTTTCCGAACGGCGTTGCAGCGAGCGCCTTATACACATCGGCGGGGGTCAGCTTCATATCCGGGCCGCCCTTGGCTTCTGCAAAGGCAATGCCATCAAGGCCGACTTGAATTTCGACAATGTCGGTCACACCATTTTTGGCGCAATCTTCATATTCCGATTTCTTGATGCGGCGCGATGCGTTCACAATGTCGGGATGGGTAACGCCGACGCCAGCGCAGAACAGCTTCATGCCAGCACCTGTGCCGGTTGATTCGATCACTGGTGACTTGATGCCCGAGGATTTGGTGGCAGCTTCTGCCACTGCCGAGGCAAAGGGATAAACAGTTGAGGAGCCGACAATGCGAACAAAGTCACGGCTGTCAGTGCCGCCATTTTGGCCGCCACAGGCCGAGAGTGCGAGTGCGGAAACGGCAAGTGCCGCAAAGATAGGTAATGAACGCATATTATTTTGCCTCCTAGTCGAGTCGAATTGGAAGTATGACACTTAAATGACAGTTTTGTGACAACCCGTCAGGCGGGCGGAAATATGCAGGTTGCCGTTGTCCCTTGGCTCAGCCGACTTGCGATATCGAATCGCCCACGATGGCGTTCCACAATATGTTTAACGATGGAAAGGCCGAGCCCCGTTCCCCCAATTTGGCGGCTGCGACCGGGATCTGCACGGTAGAAACGCTCGGTTAGGCGCGGCATGTGCTGGGGCGGAATTCCTTCCCCTTGATCGGCAACGGACAGGCTAATCCACCCGGTTGAGCCCTTTTCGAGACTGATGGTTACAGGTGTCTCCGCGCCACCATATTTTAAGGCATTATCGATCAAATTTCGCAGAGCCTGGGCCAGCTGCGCGGCATCGCCAGATATGTGCGCGTCGCTGATCTCGGCCTGCAAGATCAGCCTGTCGGCCGCTTGCGTTTCACCCATGCATTGGCGGGCAATGCCAACCAGATCAATGGTTTCGGTCGGGAGTTGATGCTTGCTGGCTTCAATCCGAGATAGCGACATCAGATCTTCGACCAGTGCCTGCATTCGATTGGCCTCTTTGGCGATGTTATCCAGAAAGCGCAGCCGCGTTGCTTCATTGTCGCCGGCTTTCGGGTCTTTGAGCGTTTCGACATAGCCGAGCACCGCCGCCAGCGGTGTGCGCAGCTCATGGCTGGCGTTCGCAACACAATCTGCATGCGCGCGTGCAACGCTTTCTTGAACCGACAGGTCGGTCAATGTCACCAGCTTGGTGCCATCCTTCAGAATATTGCAGTCCATTTGCCAGAGGCTCCCCGATGTGGAGAGGCCAGAGATGCGGACGTTGTCATTGCGCCCGGACGTGAGCAGCGCCACGGCATCTGGATGGCGCAGGGCGATGCGGACATCCTGCCCTTCAATGTGACGGCCAAACATGGACAGCGCAGCAAGATTGGCATGAACAACCCGATCAGCGCGGAGCAGGAGCGCCGGGACATCTAGGAGGTCGAGGATTTCGGTTGACGAAGCAGTGGTGGTGTGTGACGACATGGTTATGCCTTAGGCACCAAATATGACAGATTTATGCCAGTGCTTTGTCACGCTGCTGCGGCCAATATCTCGCCCATTTTCTGGTGGAGCATATTCATGGCCTTAAGCGGACGCACCATGACCTTGAAATTGGTGATCAGGCCATCTTCATCCCAAGTAATCATGTCGATGCCATCGATTTTAATGCCATTAATCTCGGCATTAAATTCAAGGATCAGGCTATTCTTGCCTTCCCACTCACCAACATAATGAAAACCGGTATTGCTGAAGACCTTGCCTGCACTGGCCAGATATTTGACCGTAATCGGCTTGCCCCGTTGTGGCGTGTGGACAACCGGACTTTCAAACACCGCATCCTCATGCAGCAGGGCAGAAATGGCGTTCTCGTCGCTTGAAAGCGCAACAGCGTGCCATTTTTTCGACATTTCAGCAGGCGTCATGATTAATATCCCAAATCCAGGTTGACGAGCGGCATGAGGGCGTCACCGGCGCGATACCGGGCCAAATTCTCAAGAAAGCGTTGGGCCGCGCGAACAAACATCTTGTCCTGCGCCCGGCCGGACAAATGCATTGTGACATGCGCGTTCGGCAAATCCCAAAGGGGGTTGTCGGCGGGCAATGGCTCTGGTGTTGTCACATCCAAAAAGGCTTCGGCAATCTGGCGGCTTTTCAAGGCTGCAACCAGCGCATCCTGATCGATGACAGACCCACGCGCGATGTTCACAATACGCGCCGTGGGTTTCATTGCGGCCAATTCGGTTTTGCCAATCATACCATCGGTCTCGGCCGTTGCAGGAACCGCCAGAATGATCCAATCAAAATCACCCAGCTTTTCCCGCCATTGGTCGGGCCCAAGGGTGTTGGGCCCAGTCGACCGGCGCACGATGGTCATATCGACCTGAAAGACGTTCAACCGCTCCTCAATCAGTTTGCCGATGGCGCCATAGCCCAGCAGAAGCGCCTTTGAGCCGAAGAGCTCAATCTTTCCGGGGGAGTCCTGAAGCCAGTCGTGGCGGCCTTGGGCGTGCACAACATCGCGATAGCCCTTGGCCATCGTCAGCATGCCCATGACAACATATTCGGCGATGGTAATTGCGTTAATCCCCGCGCCATTCGTCACCATCACACCGCGGTCCCGCAGCTGCGGGATGGGCATGCCATCAACGCCCGCATAAATGGAATTCAGCCATTTCAGGTTGGTCGCCGCACTGATCGTTTCGGCCATGTCATTTTTATCATACATGTCGAACCAACCAATGTCGGCAATCGGCGCAAGCGCCATGGCCTCTTCTTTGGTCATGAACCAACGGACATCCAGATCCGGCGGCAATTGCGTCTCGATGAGCGGCCGGACAAGTGCGGACATTACGGCAATGGTCATGATGATCAGAAAGCTCCAAAAACGGCAAAGGCTAAGAACGGTAGGCCGATTATGTCGACAAGGGCAATGGTGCGAAGCGATTTAGGAGCGCCAGCGCGCCAATAGAGCCACAGAAATCCCAGCATCGATATTGCGGTGACGATCGCGGCCAATTGTCGCGCCTCTGGCCTCAAAACAGCCCAGAGACAGGCAATGAACACGGCCAGAAACAAAGCCGCGCGATGCCGGATCAAGAGGAGCAGCGGATTATTCTGCTCGATAGAATAGAGCTTGTTGAGTGCGGCCGGTCGAAAAAAGGCGAGCGCGGGGAGGAGGTGGATCAGCGCGAGAATGAACCAAGAAATGGATTGCATCATGCAACTAGATTAGAGCCAATGTTCGGCTTGGCAAGCCGTCTGCCGCGCGATTTTGATCTGTCGCATCGGCAAGTATCGAGCCTAAATGTCGATCTTCCAATCCCAGCCGAGGGGATCACCGTCCATCACTTCGACCCCCTTGGTAAGCAGGGCATCGCGAATGGCATCGGACGTGGCGAAATCCTTTGCAGCCCGAGCCTCTTTGCGGCGGGTGAGGTCATGATCAATCTCTTCGGCCGTGATCTGCGCATTGGTCGGCTGCACGCGCAGGTCGGTGCGGTCGATGCTCAATAGATTAAGGCCAAGCACCGCATCCATGCGTGCAATCACTGTCAGCTTTTCAGCGGCATCGACCTTCTTCATGGACGCTGCCTCTTCCAGCAGAGTGAGGCCCACCGCCGTATTCAGGTCTTCGGAGACAGCAGCATCGAATTGATCGAGAAGCTCTATCAGGCGCGGGTGCGTCACCGTCTCTGCCGGGCTGGCCTGCCCCCGCACCTGAGCGACCGACATGACAAGACGCTTCAACCGCGTGGCGGCGGCCGCCAGATTGTCAAAGCTGAACTCCAACTCACTGCGATAATGCGCCTGCAGGCAGAGCAGGCGATAGGTGAGGGGGTGAAATCCGCGATCGACCAGCACCTGAAGCCGCAGAAAATCGCCCGTCGATTTGCTCATCTTCCCGCCGCGATCGATCAGGAAGTTATTGTGCATCCAGATACGCGCGCCGGAATTTTCTGAGCAGGAAAGGGCACCGCAGTTTGTGAAGGCCTGATTTTGGGCAATTTCGTTCGGGTGGTGGATTTCCCGATGGTCGATGCCGCCGGTGTGGATATCGAAAGGCAGGCCGAGCAAAGCTTCGGACATGACCGAGCATTCCAAATGCCATCCCGGCGCGCCGCGTCCCCAGGGGCTGTCCCATTCCATTTGGCGCGTTTCGCCGTCTGGCGTTTTGCGCCAAATCGCAAAATCAGCCGCCTGACGTTTGCCATCAACTCTGTCGATCCGGCCTTCGCCGTCTTCCGTCGTCGTCCGCGCAAGGCGGCCATAATCGGCGACGGTGGAGGTGTCGAAATAGAGGCCGGACGGCAGCTCATAGCAATGCTGGCCAGCAATCGACTTTGCAAAGTCGATCATACGGGGGACATAGTCCGTCGCGATGGACCATTGATAGGGCTGACGGATGTTCAGCCGTTCAATGTCCGCCCAATAGGCGTCGGTATAGAATTTTGCGATGTCCCAAGCTGTTCTGCCCTGCTGGGCGGCGGCTTTTTCCATCTTATCATCCCCGGCATCGGCATCGGAGGTGAGATGGCCGACATCGGTAATGTTGATCACATGGCGCAGCTGATAGCCTTTGAAGCTCAGCGCCCGGCCCAGCGTGTCTGCAAAGACATAGGCGCGCATATTGCCAATATGCTGGAAATTATAGACGGTCGGCCCGCAGGTATAGACGCGCGCTTCCCCCGGGTGAACGGGCTGAAACGCCTCTAACTGGCGGGTCAGGCTGTTGAACAGCTTTAGGGGCATCGCATCCGTCATGGCCGAGCCTCTAGGCGGACACGCGCTTATCGGCAAGGGAGGGGCTTAGCGCGGCAGAATTGCGGTCCGTCTTTCCAGATTAACAATCTCCATATCCATATCAAACGTCGCCAACAGCGCCTCTGAAGTCAAAGCCTCGGAGCACGGCCCAAAGCCACAGACCCGCCCCTGTTTGAGAAGAAGCAGATCATCTGCCAGACTTGCCGCCGCATTGAGTTGATGCAGAACGACGACCACGCCTTTGCCACTTTGCGCTGCTTGCTTCAGGAGACGAAGGGTGTCGCGCTGGTGCGGTGGGTCCAGATTGGCAAGTGGTTCGTCCGCCAGAATCCAATCGCTTTCTCCCGCCAATATCCGGGCGAACTTGGCCCGGGCACGTTCTCCGCCCGATAGGCTGTCCACGCGTCGGTCGGCCAGATGCAGAATATCGGCATCGGCCATCGCCGTTTCGACGGCTGCGTCATCTTGCACATTTGGGGCGGCAAAGCGGCCGATATGGGGAATGCGACCAAGCGCCACCATATCCCGCACCGTCACGGCCCAAACGGGCACCCCATTTTGCGGCAAATATCCGATCCGGCGGGCGCGATCCTCCGCCTTCAAGTCGGACAGGGTATCGCCATCGAGCAAGATTTTGCCGCTGCTAGGACGCACCAGACAAGCCAGGGCGCGCAGCAGGCTGGTTTTGCCCGCGCCATTGGGGCCGATGATCACGGTCACGCGACCGCGATGAAGCGTGAGCGTCAGGTCATCCACCACAAGGCTCTGGCCCAGATGCACTGAAAGCCTCTCAAGCTGGATCATGCCGCCCCCTTGCGCTGTTTTGCGAGCAGGAGGAGAAAAAAGGGCGCGCCAATGGCGGACATGGCAATGCCCAACCGGACTTCGCCCACGCCGGGGAGGAAGCGCACCGCGCTATCCGCAGCCAGCGTCAGGATCGCGCCGCCAATGGCTGATGGGATGAGCAAGCTGGAGGGCCGCTCCCCTTCCCAGCGCCGCATGATATGCGGCACGATCAGGCCGACAAAGCCAACAACGCCTGTCACCGCAACTGATGCGCCAACGGCAAGTCCGGTCCCCAATGCGACCTGAAGCTGAAGCCGTGTCATGTTAATGCCCAGACTTCGTGCCGCATCTTCGCCCAAGGTTAGGGCATCCAGCGCTCGGCCCGTCGAGAGCAGGCCCAGCGCCCCTAGAACCATGAAGGGCGTGGCGTGAAGCACATCATCCATCGTTCTGTCCGTCAACGCACCCATGAGCCAAGCGATGATCTCGCTCGTTGCAAAGGGGTTGGGCGCAAGGCTGATTAGCAGGGCTGTCA
>JBJTAW010000243.1:0-3301 GCA_046091025.1 Chakrabartia sp.
GGCAGATTTGAAGAATTGGCAGAATTTGGTCTTGATCTGGAACGGTTTGGGCCGGCTGCAGTCCTTGTGCGTGCTGTGCCTGCTTTGCTCGGTAACGGGGATGCTAAGGGTCTGGTGACAGATTTGGCTGATGAGCTATCGGCCTTTGATCAGGCCTTGTCTTTGAAGGAAAAGCTTGATGCCGTGGCCGCGACAATGGCGTGCCATGGATCCGTGCGGGCAGGGCGTGTGCTCTCAGTTGCTGAAATGAATGTGTTGTTACGCGAAATGGAAGTGACCCCGCATTCCGGCCAATGCAATCATGGCCGCCCCACATGGGTCAAACTGGCGCATGGTGATATTGAAAAGCTGTTTGGGCGAAAATAAAATAAAAACAGCCTCTTATGCCGCTTTTCTTAGATCCAATCTTTCCCAAATCTCGCATAATGCGGCCGTCAATTCGGTCATCATGGCCTCTGTATGATTGGGGCCGGGTGTGAAGCGCAACCGCTCTGTCCCGCGCGGCACGGTTGGGAAGTTAATCGGCTGCACATAGACGCCATATTCGGCGAGCAGAGTGTCGCTAATGCGTTTCGCTTTAATCGGATCGCCAATCATCAGCGGCACGATATGCGTCACGCTTGGCATCACGGGAAGGCCCGCATCCGCAAAGCTCTTCTTCAAAAATGCGGCGGCATGCTGTTGCGCGTCTCGTTCTTCAGAGCTTTGTTTTAGGTGGCGCACGCTTGCCAAAACCCCAGACACCAAAACGGGGGAGAGCGAGGTCGTAAAGATGAAGCCCGGTGCGTAAGAGCGGATGACATCCACAATGACCTTATCCGCCGCAATATAGCCGCCCATCACGCCAAAGGCCTTGCCGAGTGTGCCTTCAATGATGGTCACGCGCTCTGCCACGGCATCGCGATCTGTAATGCCGCCACCGCGGGGACCGTACATCCCAACAGCGTGAACTTCATCGCAATAGGTGATGGCGTTATACTTGTCGGCCAAGTCGCAAATCTCGGTGATGGGCGCGACATCTGCGTCCATCGAATAGACGCTTTCAAAGGCGATCAATTTTGGCTTTGCGGGGTCTTCGGCCTTAAGCAGCTCTTCAAGATGCTCGAGATCATTATGCCGCCACACTTGCTTTTCGCAGCCGGAATTGCGGATGCCGGCAATCATCGATGCGTGGTTCAACTCATCTGAGAAGATAACGCACCCTGGCAATATTTTGCCCAAAGTCGAGAGTGTCGCTTCGTTTGAAATGTAGCCGGACGTGAAGAGCAAAGCCGATTCTTTATCGTGAAGATCGGCCAGCTCATGCTCCAGATCGACATGATAATGCGTGTTTCCGCCAATATTGCGCGTGCCGCCAGAGCCGGCGCCGACGTCGTGCAGCGCTTCTTCCATCGCAGCGATAACCTTGGGGTGTTGCCCCATGCCAAGATAGTCGTTTGAACACCACACCGTGATTGGCTTTGGCCCATTATGTCCGGCAAAGCAGCGTGCGTTTGGAAATGCGCCCTTATTACGCAGAAT
Source organism: Chakrabartia sp. (assembly GCA_046091025.1). Taxonomy (GTDB): domain Bacteria; phylum Pseudomonadota; class Alphaproteobacteria; order Sphingomonadales; family Sphingomonadaceae; genus Aquisediminimonas. The sequence goes on from JBJTAW010000243.1 coordinate 1,522, forward strand.
ATCGATGAACACGCGATACCGGCCCTCTTCATGAAGACGGTCAATCGCAGCGTTGAAAACCTTGCTATAATCCACGGACACATCCTGCCTGTGCGTTTGGGCGCCACTTACTCTGGTGATTGGAAATTTTCCAGCGCGAACTATTCGCAATAACCCGTTGCTCTATGACGCGTTCTCCGTCGATACCAGCTTTGGGGTCTGTCGAGACCGAAGAGGGGCTGCTGTGCTCGTCAATTTAGCAAGCAGCTTGCCATCGCCATCGGTCAATTCCGCTTCTAAAAAGCAGGATGATTTGCCGATCTTGATGCAGCGCCCTTCGGCAAAAAGCTCTCCCGGAAAGGCCTGGGAAAAGAAGCTGGTTTTCAGTTCAAGGGAGGCGATAAACCCCGGCTCTCCCATGGCGACAATGCCGGCATAAGCGGCGCAATCATCCAGCATGGCGGTCACAATGCCGCCCTGAATTGTTCCGCGGGGATTGATCACGCGATCGTCGGGCTGAAACGACATGCGAACAGTTTGCGTCTCAACGTCAACCGACAGAACCTTTGTTCCAACCAAAAGGGCTGTAGGTGGTTGCTTGGCGTTAAAACGCTCTACCAATTGGTCGCCAGTCAAAGGCATGGGCAGTCCCCCTTAGAGATAGTCTGTCCGATCCAAGCCGGATCGTTGAAACGCATTGCTGAGCTTTTGGTTCGCGTCATCTTCACGCGTTAGCACAGCAAGGCTTGTCGGTTTGTCGGTCCAATCTTGCCCGGTTGTTAGATGAGCAGTCCGCCGGGCAATGCCCTCTCCCGACTCAACCAGGGCGACGGGATGTGGGCTGGCGGATTGAATTTCCTCTGCCAACAAAGGAAAATGCGTGCAAGCGAGCACAACCGCATCAATGCGATCACCGCCGGGCTGGTTATAAAGCCCTGAGATTGCGTCTCGCATATCTGCTGGATCAACAGGAATGCCCCGCAACTTCGCCTCTGCCATGTCGACGAGATCGGATGATCCATGACGTAGCACCGTGCAGTCTGCAGCAAATTGCGCGACGAGATTATCGACATAAGGCTGCCTGACCGTCGCATTTGTGCCCAGCACGCCAATGATTCGGGTTTTTGACACGGCAGCGGCAGGCTTAATTGCAGGCACTGTTCCCACAATGGGCAGGTCCAGCGCCGAGCGGACATCAGAAAGGGCGATTGTTGAGGCTGTGTTGCAGGCAATCACAACAAGGCGCGGGCGATAGCGTTCTGCTAGGCGGCCGAGCAGGGCGGGCACGCGTGCCGCAATCTCAGCTTCGCTTTTGGTTCCATAGGGATAGCGCGCATTATCGGCCGCATAGACGATGGGCGCGTGGGGGAGTTTGCGCTGAATATGGGCAAGGACGGACAGCCCTCCGACGCCGGAATCAAAGACCAAGATGGGGCGCGCGTCTGTCATTATGTCTTGCCCTTGCACAATCGGCGACTGTATCAAACCCCTGAGATATTAGTCGCGGGGAAAAGTGATGGAAATGCCCTATGGGGTTTGGCCTGTATTGGCGTTTTTGTCTGGCTATCTGCTCGGCTCCATCCCCTTTGGCCTCATTCTCACCCGGCTGTTTGGAGCGGGGGATATTCGGCAAATTGGCTCTGGCAATATCGGCGCGACCAATGTGCTGCGCACGGGCCGAAAAAGCCTTGCTGCTGCCACGCTTATTCTTGATGCGCTGAAAGGGGTGGCGGCGGTTATCATCGCAGCCCGTCTCGGCAATGGGTTTGAACTCTTGGGCGCTATCGGCGCTTTTTACGGG
>JBJTAW010000244.1:0-3805 GCA_046091025.1 Chakrabartia sp.
GGCGACAGCTGTTGGCGGGGCGCTGTGGTCGAACCGATCAAAGCCGAATTTGGCGTATCGGATGGCTTTATGGGCCTTTTAATGGGCCCGGCCTTCGCGCTGCTCTATTCCCTGCTGGCGATCCCGATTGCCCGCTATGCCGACCGTGTCTCGCGCGTCGCTATTTTGTGCACTGGATGCATTGTCTGGAGTGGCTTCACCATTCTCTCAGGCTTTGCCAACGACCCTTGGATGCTCGCGCTCGCTCGCGTCGGCGTTGGCGTTGGTGAAGCCTCTTTTCAAGCCCCAGCCTACTCCATTCTCGCAGCCTATTTCGCGGCTGAACAGCGCGGTCGCGCTTTTGCTGTCATGACGCTTGCAGTATATTTTGGGCAGTATTTGGGCTATCGTGCCGGGCCTGAAATTGCCGCAGCCTATGATTGGCGCACTGCTTTTGAAGTGATGGGGCTTATTGGCATTGCAATTGCAATCATCACCTTCGTCGTCGTGCGGGAACCGCCTCGGGCACCGACATTAAGCAGCGACCAGCCAAAGCTTCTGCCGCTTTTTGCGATCCTCTGGAAAACGCCCAGCTTTCGCGCGATGGCGGTCGGAATGGCGTTTGCGACTCTGTCTGGCCTGTCGTTTGGCATGTGGGGACCGGCATTGTTTGCCCGTGCCTATGATTTGCCCATCACAGAAGCGAACGCCATCTTCGGCCTCGCTTTTGGCCTGCCGGGGCTTATCGGGACCTTACTCTTTGGCGTCCTTGCAGACCGGCTCACAAAGCGGGGCCCGCAGTGGCTTCTCTATCTAGCAGCAGGTGCAACCACGGCGGCAACGCTCCTCATCCTGTGTGTGACTTGGGCACCCAGCGTGGCCATGGCACAGTTTCTCGCCATTCCATCGGGCCTATTGGGTGGCGGATGGTCCGTTGGGATCATGTCAGCGCTCCAATATCTGATGCCGGATCGCTTTCGCGCGACGGGGACAGCACTTGCTCTGCTGATCATCAACCTGATCGGCTATGTGCTTGGGCCTATGATTGCGGGCAACATAAGCGACCTCGTCGCCGGGGATCCGGCCCATAGTCTGAGGGTTGGGCTAAGCGTACTCATCCCAATGGGGTTCCTGGGAGCTTGGCTGATGTGGAGGGGGGCCGCTTCTCTGGCCGTCGACCGTGACCGTCTAGCGACGGTCACGGTCTAACGCGCCTTACTTATTGGGATCTTTGGGGGCGCCCGGCATGGCCATATAATAGTGACCAGCGTTGAGACCGCCATCGACCGACAATTCAGTCCCGATGCAATATTGCGCATCATCCGAGGCCAAATAGGCGGCGGCGGCCCCAATGTCCGAAGGGCTTCCCGACTTCTGTGCCGGATAAATCCAATAACCACGATCATAAAGGTCCCGCGGTATATTGGTCGGGTTCGCCATGGGCGTCAGGATGCCACCAGGGTGGATCGAGTTGACGCGGATCTTGCGTGGCCCAAGCTCGAGCGCCAGTGCCTTGGTAAAGCCCCGCACCCCGAATTTTGATGCGCAATAAGCGGTTAGGGAATTCGCACCGGAAATACCATCGGCCGAACTCATATTGACGATGCTGCCGCCGCCTGCGCGTTCCAGCGCGGGGATGGCTGCCTGACAGCCAAACATCGTGCCAATCAGGTTGACGTCGATGATGCGGCGGATATCGGCCTCAGTCAGATCGTCGAGCCGCTTGAATGCGATGACGCCGGCATTGTTCACGAGGCAATCGAGCCGACCGAATTTGGTTTCAGCGGCAGCGACAACATCGTGCCAAGAAGACAAGGATGTGACGTCATGCGCGATAAAGGCTGTGGCCTCCTCCAGTTCAGCGGCGAGCGCCTCGCCCTCTTGCACCAACACATCGGTGATCAGCACCTGTGCGCCCTCTTCCACGAAGCGGCGGACTATGCCTTCGCCAATGCCGCGTGCCCCCCCTGTGACCAGTGCCACCTTGCCTTTAAGCCTTTGCATCGAATCTATCTCCTGTCCGTGGTTGTTGATTAAGCGCTGGATTCAGCGTTCACAATGCGCAATCATAAAGCAGAGGCGGGAATATGCCGCAAAACGCGAAGGAGTAAGGATGTCTGGTAACGCATTATTCCCGAAAGGTGCAGCCCTTGTCCTTGGGGCGAGCGGCGGGATTGGCGGCAGGGTTGCAGAAGTCCTCTCACGCGACGGCGCTGATCTGGCGCTGGTATATAATCGAAAAGCGGATAAGGCCGAAGCCGTTGCCAGCGCCTGTCCGACGCACACGACGACCCACAAATGCGACCTCACCGATGCGGCAAGTGTTGGCGCCCTGATCGACACCGTTATCAAAGAACATGGACGCATCCACACGCTCGTCTGGGCGGCCGGACCGCTAGTCGAGCAGCACCTTTTGTCAGAGACCCCCATGGCGGCATGGCTCAAAGCGTTCGAGGTCGAAGTCCACGGGCTGTTCCGCCTTGTGTCAGCCCTTCTTCCTCATATGCGGGAACAAGGCGGCGGCTCAATCGTCCATTTGGGGTCTGCTGGGCATCTGCGCTGGCCGGACCGCGACGGGCTTTCTGTCGCGCCCAAAGCAGCGAATGAAAGCTGGCTGAAGGGGCTTGCCCGCGAAGAAGGCCGCCACGGCATCCGGGCCAATTCGGTTCTGGTCGGCGTCATCGACGCCGGCATGTTCCATGAACTTATGGCAAAGGGGGCTTTTCCGCCGACTTGGGTTGAGGAAACCCAAAAGATGCTGTCCGTCAAACGCTGGGGGCAGCCGGAAGAAATTGGCTATGCCGTCAGCTGGCTCGCCTCCGCGCGGGCCGCTTATGTGACAGGCCAGCAGATCAACGTATCTGGCGGCTGTGGGCTTTTATGGTGGAGCGACATACAATGACCGTTAACCCCGCACTGGTGCCCGTCCTTGAGGCATTCGCCGCATTTGCAGATACCGATTGGTCGCAAATGCCAGTCGATGTCGCGCGGACCATGATGGACGCCCCGCTCGCGAATGGGGAGCCGCTCGCCATGGCCAAAGTTGAGGACCTGATCCTTGACCTGCCCGGCCGCACAATTGGGGCGCGCTTCTATGTTCCAGAAGGTGCGGGCGATACGCCGCCAGTCGTGATGTATTTTCACGGGGGCGGCTGGGTTTTGGGCAGCCTCAACACGCATGACAACACATGCCGCGAGCTGGCCCGCGCAAGTGGTTCTGCAGTCCTGTCTGTCGACTATCGCCTCGCGCCAGAAGCGCGATACCCAGCCGCCGCTGAGGACTGCTACGACGCCTGCATCTGGGCTGAAGCCCATGCCCAACAGCTGGGGATTGACGCGACCCGCATGGCCGTTGCCGGCGACAGCGCGGGCGGCAATCTGGCCGCCGCCGTTGCGGTGATGGCGCGCGACCGGGCCGGTCCTGCTCTCCAGCATCAACTGCTCATCTATCCGGTGACGGACACCAATTTTGAAACGCGCTCTTATGCCGATAATGGCGGTGGGGAATATTTCCTATCGACTAACGCCATGAAGTGGTTCTGGTCCCACTATCTGGGCGAAACATCTCCCATGGATGCAGCGCTGGCCCGCATCCTCCATGTTGAAGATTTGACCCGCCTGCCTTCAGCGACGGTCATCACAGCGCAATATGATCCACTGAGGGATGAAGGCGATGCCTATGCCCAAAGATTGTCGAAAGCAGGTATTGCGACCGACCATCAGGTTGCAGACGGCATGATCCACGGCTTTTTCGGCATGACGCCAGCTGTTCCCGATGCAATGAAATGGGTCGACCATGCCGGAGCAAAACTTCGGAAGGCGCTTG
>JBJTAW010000245.1:0-12276 GCA_046091025.1 Chakrabartia sp.
GGTTATGCGCGGGCGCTGCTGGTGGAGGGAGAATTGTGGAGCTTCAACCAGCTGTGGGCGCTCTTTCGGGAGGCCGCATCGGCGCGTCTGGCGCGTGGCGTAGGCGAGCGGGACCGGATCGCGATTTGGGCCCCCAATAGCCGCGAATGGGTCGTCGCAGCGGTCGCCGCTATGACATGTGGTGCAGCGATCGTTCCCCTCAACACCCGACTGAAGGGCAGGGAGGCTGGCGACATTTTGCGGCGGACAAACGCGCGGATGATGTTCACGGTCCAGAGCTTTCTGGGCATTGATTATCTAGCGCTACTGTCTGCCGAAGATGTGCCGGATTTGGCCGAGACCGTTTTGCTGGATAGCGATTTCAGCGCATTCCTTGAAAGCGGGCAGGGCGCAGAGGATGCTGGTGTCGATGCAGCATTGGCACGTCTGACAGCAGACCATCTGTCCGATATTATGTTCACCAGCGGCACCACAGGCGTGCCCAAGGGCGTGATGATGACCTATGGTCGCGTTATCCCCCAATGTGGCGTCTGGATCGGCAATACGGGCCTGTCAGCGGGTGAACGCTATTTAATCGTCAATCCGTTCTTCCATAGCTTTGGGTTCAAGGTGGGCTGGGTGGCCTGCCTGATCAGCGGCGCGGTCATCGTGCCCATGCCACAATTTGACTTGGCATCGGCGCGGGACAGCATTGTCCGGGACCGGATTAGCTTCCTGCCCGGGCCGCCAACAATCTTCCAAATGCTACTCGCCGAAAAGGAGCGCGAGGATTTTGACTGTTCATCGCTGCGGGGAGGAACCACTGGCGCGGCGACCGTGCCGCCCGTGTTGGTTGAGCGCATCCGAACCGAACTGGGCATGAAAGACATCATCACGGCCTATGGAATGACCGAGTGCGTCAACATTACCAGTTGTCGCCCCGGTGATCCCGTGGGTCTGATCGCGACAACATGTGGCGCGGCTATCCCTGGCAATGAGGCGATCATCGCAGGCGAAAATGGGCAAGAAGTGCCCCGCGGCGAAACGGGGGAAATTTGGGTGCGTGGGCAGGGCGTCATGCTTGGCTATCTCGATGATCCCGAAGCGACGGCGGAGGCGATTGACGCCAATGGCTGGCTCCACACGGGCGACGTGGGGACGATGGACGCCCAAGGCTATGTCCGAATTACGGATCGGCTGAAGGACATGTACATCTCCGGCGGGTTTAATGTTTATCCGGCCGAGGTTGAAAAGCTGCTGTCCAATCACCCGTCGGTGGGCATGGTTGCTGTCGTCGGCATCGCGGATGAGCGCATGGGGGAGGTCGGCAAAGCCTATGTCGTTCTGCGTCCTGGCGCGGCCGCGACAGAGGCTGAGATGGTGGCTTGGTCGCGCGAGAATATGGCGAATTACAAAGTGCCCCGCAGTTTCGTCTTCGTCGACGATGTTCCGCGCAATGCGTCGGGCAAAGTGCTTAAAACGGAGTTGCGCTGATGGTGGGGACGCTGCCCCTTAGTTTCGGAAAATAGGCCGTTTGGACGATTTACATGCGATCCTCCCGCATCGCATGATCATTCCACCGGAAGAGAAAAAACGGATTTGGAGAGCATATGTCGAAGGACCTTCGTTACGTCATCATCGGCGCTGGCATGGCCGGTATTCTGGCTGGCATTAAATTGCTGGAGCGCGGTGAGAAGAACTTCACGATCCTTGAAAAGGCCTCCAGCTTGGGCGGAACCTGGCGTGAAAACCGCTATCCGGGCTTGACCTGTGACGTCCCGGCGCATGCTTATACCTATAGCTTTGCCCCCTATGCCGAATGGAAGTCCTATTATGCCAAGGGTCCGGATATCCGAGATTACTTTGAAAAGGTCGCGGCAGATTTCGGCGTTAATCCTTACATCCGTTACAATTCCGAAGTCACAAGCTGCGATTTCGATGAAACGACGGCAACATGGACCGTCGGTGTGTCGGGTGCCGAAGAAATCGAAGCCGACATTGTCATTTGCGCATCCGGCGTGCTGCATCATCCGAAGATGCCGGATATTCCCGGCTTAGACAGCTTTTCGGGCAAGGCTTTCCACTCAGCGCGCTGGGATGACAGCGCCCAATTGGATGGCGCCCGGGTTGGCATCGTTGGTTGCGGATCAACAGGCGCGCAAATCCTGACCGCGCTCACCGACCGCTCGAAACAGATTGTCCATTTCCAGCGGTCGCCGCAGTGGATCATGCCAGTTCCGCAGTTTGATTACACAGATGAAGAACGAGAGGCGTTTCGCAAGGATGTGAAGCTGATCGATGAAATCCGCTACAATAAAGAATATTGGGACGCGATCCTGCGGTTTACGGACGGCATCACCAACATCGATGGTCCGCAGATGAAGGAAATCGAGGACTATTGCCTCCAGAACCTTGAAAATAGCGTGAAGGATTCTGAACTCCGCAAGAAGCTGACGCCTAATTATCGCGCGGCGTGCAAGCGGTTGATCTATTCTTGGTGCTATTATGACCATGTGCAGAAGCCCAATGTTTTTGTCGACACGGGTGCAATCGAACGGGTGGAACCCGCAGGCGTCCGCATGCAAGACGGAACGCTGCACGAACTCGACGTTCTTGTGCTCGCGACGGGGTTTCGCGCCGACCGCTTCATCCGTCCGGCATCGGTTGTTGGTCGGAGCGGAAAGACTTTGGACGACGTTTGGTCAGTGCGTCCAACGGCGTTCAATGCTGTGACGTTGCCTGATTTTCCCAACTTTTTCATGCTCAATGGGCCGACTGGCCCGGTCGGCAACTTCTCCTTGATCGACATTGCAGAGGCGCAATGGAAATATGTGGATCAGCTCATCGAGCGGCTTCGGGCCGGCAATGCCCGTGCAGTTGAGCCGACGCAGGAAGCCATGGCGGATTATGAAGAAAAGCGGATTGCAGCCGCGAAAAAGACGATTTTCGGAAGCGGCTGCACCAGCTGGTATCTTGACGATACCGGCGTTCCAGCAAGCTGGCCTTGGAGCTATCAGGCCTTTGTCGACGCCATGGCAAAACCAAATTTTGAGGATTACCGCTTCGCGGCCTAACTATTGAAGGCCGCTTCGGAGCAAGTGTACCAGTTGCGATTGCCGCCGCGCGCCTGTCTTCGCAAAGATTGAGCGGAGATGCGCGCGGGCGGTGTTATGTGCGATCCCCAGCGTATCAGCGGCATCGACCAATGAGCGTCCACTGGCAAGAGAGACGGCCAGTGTCGCTTCCATGCGGGTCAATTGGAACAGATCCCGGATGGCAGCTGGATCAAGCTGCGCATCGTCGCCGGGAACTGAAATAAACAGTGCCAGATTTGCGCCGCGGCGAAGGATCGCCGGGACTTGGATCGGACGCGCAACAACGGCAAGGTCACGTCCTTTTGTGCGACAAAGTTTGAAACGGACGGGATCTGGGATATCCCCCATGCGCGTTAATAGGCTCTCGATAGTTTTTTGATGCTGGCGATCCCCAAGAGTGAGCCTGCCATCACTTTATCGCATGCCATCGCCGGCCGCCAGCAATTGGTCCGCCACGGCATTTGCCCGCGTTATGGTTCCGGTCTGGTCTAGAATGATCGTCCCAACGCCCAATTGTTCAACCGCCCCCCGATAGACGCCATGTTCCGCCCCTTCTATTTGCAGGCGTTCAAAAAGGCGCGCGGCGTTTCGCAGATGTGGCACGAGACTTTGAAAGCGGACGCGGTCGTCGGCTGAAAAATCGGGGCGTGAGCGATCCCGCGTGACCCGGCACCGCGCCTCAAAGCCACTTGGAAGGCGCAGATCGACACCCAGCACCTGATCTCCGCCCGCTGCATCTAGAAAGTCCATATAGTCTGAAATTTCTTGCGAGGTCTGACCCTGAAGAAACTCCTTAAAGGACGTGACTTGGCCTTCCGGCAGCCCCTGAAAGGGATCGCTGGCGAAGTGAGTTGTCAGATAGTCTTCATTGGTTTTTGGGTTGCCGCCCGGCGTGACCATCGCGCCGGGGGCGCTGAGGCCCGGGGCCGTTAAGATTAATGTCGCATAGCTGCCCTCTAGCCACTGGGCCAAGGCGCGCAGAAACGCCTCCCACGGCACACCTTCCAAAAGGCCGCCATAAAGGGTTTCAAGAACGTTGGAGAACGGGTCCTGATTGGCGTCTGTCATGAGGTGCTGCGTTAGGATAACTCATCCAAAATGGATAGCGGCCTTCACGTCGAGGTGATGTTGATGACCGTCTGATAAGCCCCGCGGATCGCGCCTTCGATATAGCCCACGCCATTTGCATCCCCGATGCTATGGACGTTGAAGCCCTCTGCTTTCAGGGCCTCCGCCAGTGTGAGGTCTCCGTCCGCACCCTTCGCCACGATGACATGATCGGCTTTTGCCTTATGGGCTGTGCCGGACGCATCGGTGAAGTGCACCGCACCATCCTCAATGCAAATGGCGCTTGCGGCAGGATGCATGGTAACACCGTGTTCCTGCAATTCAGACAGGATGCGCATCCGGCGAACCAGCGTTAGCCCTTTGCCAAAGGCAGGGGCCTCATCGATGATGGTGACCTTGCGCCCGCGTTCGTGAAGGAACTCCGCCAGCTCAATGCCCACCAGTTCGCCGCCGATGATCACGATTTGGTCGCCCAGCGGCATCCACGCGTGGGTGGCCTTGCGGACGAGGTCAAGGTTGGCCGTCGCGCCCGTAGCTGCACCAATCTTTGTTGCCATGCGGGTGAATAGGCCCGTTTTCCGCTTCAGCTCGTCTGAGCTTTCGCCCAGCATCAACCGCCTCATATCATCGCCTGAAAAGACATTATCCCGGTTATTGCCGGGGATGTCCGGCATACCGCGCGTTGCGCCTGTCGCAACGATCACGTGATCGGGTGTCAGCGATTTCAAAAGCGCCGGAGTGGCGGGCGTGTTTAGGCGGATATCCGCGCCGGACATTTCAACCTCACGGCGCAGCCAGTTGAGCAGCCGTTCATTGGGTTCATAGGCAAGCGATGCAAAGCGCAGCGTGCCCCCAAGGCGTTCGCTCTTTTCGATAAGCGTGACCTGATGGCCAAGAGCGGTCAGGCGACGTGTCGCCTCCATCCCGCCGGGGCCACCACCGATGATAACGATATTCTTTTTGGTAGCCGTTGCAGCCTTACGTTCAAACTCGACGGAAAACTCGGCATTGACAGCGCATCGGGATTGCTGGCCGCCATAGATCGCACTGACACAGGTGTAGCAATAGACGCACGGGCGAACCCGGTCTGTCTCACCACGCAACAGCTTGTTGGGAAGATGCGGGTCTGCCAACAATTTGCGCCCCATGGCAATAAAATCTGCGTCACCTTTTCCGATCGTGCGGTCGGCAGTGTCCACTTCGATCCGGCCCGACGCGATGATGGGGATGCTGACTTCCGCCTTCATCTCGGCGGCTGCGGGCAGGTTGAAGTTTTCGACATGGGGGATGTTGGATTCAGAATGCAGCTTGCCATTGCCGGTGTCGTGATAGGCAGACACCGTAATCGCGTCTGCGCGTGCATCTTCGACTGTTCGTGCGGCGAATTTGGCATCCTCTAGTGAAATGCCGTCCGTTTTTCCGACCTCACGGGAATCGAGCTTCACCCAAACAGGATAATCCGCACCGACGGCCGCCCGCACAGCGGCCAGAACTTCTCGCAAAATGCGTAGGCGGTTTTCAATCGGTCCGCCATATTCATCCGTGCGGCTGTTCGTTTTGGGGGAGATAAACGACGACAGCAAATAGCCATGGCCGGAATGGATTTCGACTGCATCAAAACCGGCTTTTTGGGCCCGCGCGGCACCCTCTGCAAACTGGCGAACGACAGTCGCGATATCCTCCTGCGTGAGGACTTTGATTTCGGGCATCGTCATGCCGCTGAATGCGGCCAATTCTTCGGGTAGAAAATATTTCATGAAATTGCCTGTCGGGGCAGGCGGGACGCACGGCGCCCAAAGGGGGTGTCCCCAGCGCGTGGAATATCCAGCCACAAGGCCGCCATGGTGCAACTGAGCAGCAATTTTTGCGCCATGCGCGTGGACACGGGTGCACAACTTGGTGAGGCCGGGTAAGAATTTGTCATCGGATATCGCCGTCTGTTGCAACGCGACTGCGCCGATTGGCCAAGCGACACCTGCAACGCCCGCAATGATCAATCCAGCGCCACCCCGCGCCTGATCCTCGTGATAGGCGATCAGCTTTTCCCCAACGGTCCCGTCTTCTTCGGACAGGCTAACACCCATGGCGGTGACCATGATGCGGTTCTTCACCTCCATCTTATTGATGTAACCAGGTGAGAGAAGATGCGGGTAGCTATTTGAAATCATTTAAAAAATCCTGTGACAGAATGAATTTTGCTCTATTGGGTTGGCACTTACCTAACACCCGATAGCCTAGGGTGCATTGCATAAATGCGCTGATCTCATTGGGCGGCATCGCGGGTGAGCGGAAAAATCATAAGATCATTCTTGGCGCGCCCGGTTAACTCGTGCAAGACACTCTTCGTTCTTTTCCATTAAGTCGCTTTTTTTGGGGGACCGGATTTTGCGCGTTATTAACGATTCATAGAATTCGCCACCAGCGTCGCGCGCAATTTTAGGGCCGATGACGCGCATGATAAAGGTACAACCATTGGCCGTGCCCGATGCGCAGGCCGCCAGATAAAAGGAGAGGTCTTATGGCGCTCAAAACGCGGATCACCGAGATGCTTGGGATCGAACATCCAATTGTGCAGGGGGGGATGCAATGGGTGGGCGTCGCCGAGATGGCGAGTGCTGTCTCCAATGCTGGCGGGCTCGGAATTTTGACGGGCTTGACGCAGTCCTCGCCACAAGCACTGTCGACGGAAATTGAACGCTGCAAGTCGATGACCGATAAGCCCTTTGGCGTAAATCTGACGGTGTTTCCGACGATTAACGCGCCCGATTATCGGGCCTATGCCCAAGCGATTATCGACAGCGGGGTCAAAATTGTTGACACGGCCGGTACGCCCGCCGTGCGTGAATTGTGGGAGATGATGCAGCCGCACGGCATTCGCATTCTCCACAAATGCACGGCGGTCCGCCATGCTTTGTCCGCTGAGCGGGCTGGTGTGGACATCATCTCAATTGATGGTTTTGAATGTGCCGGACATCCGGGGGAAGATGATATCCCCGGCCTCATCCTGATCCCGGCTGCAGCGGACAAGGTGAAGATCCCCTTGCTTGCCAGCGGCGGCTTTGGCGATGGGCGCGGTTTGGCTGCAGCACTGTGCCTCGGCGCTGATGGCGTCAACATGGGGACGCGCTTTACTGCAACGGTTGAAGCCCCCATCCATCAAAGCTTCAAAGAGGCGATGGTCGCAACCGATGAACGCGGCACCGATTTGATCTTCAGAAGCTATCGCAACACCGCGCGCGTGGCGCGTAATGAAGTGTCGCAGCAAGTTGTAGCCGCCGAACGCGAAGGTCAGCCCTTTGAAGCCGTGGCTGGTCTGGTCAAGGGTGTGCGGGGACGCGAAGGCTTGGCCAGTGGCGACATTAATCATGGCATCTGGTCGGCCGGCATGGTGCAGGGGTTGATCCACGATATCCCGACCTGTGCTGACCTTGTGTCTAGGATGGTTGCGGATGCTGAATCTATTATTCAGTCTCGACTGAGTGGTATGGTGACCGCTTAACTTGGTTTTTGCTTAAAAAGGGCGCGCGCATATGGGCATGCTGGACGGGAAAGTTGTCGCCGTAACTGGGGCGGGGCGCGGCGTTGGTCGGGAGATCGCGTTGCTCTGTGCCGCCCATGGGGCCGCAGTGATCGTCAATGATCCCGGCGTTGGCGGCGGTGGCGAAGGCGGTGACGCTGGCCCAGCTCAAGATACGGTAAACGATATTTTCGCGGCAGGCGGCAAAGCCCATGCCAATATGGCGAGCGTCGCCGATCCGGTGGGGGCTACCTCGATTATCGAAGATGCGGTGCAGCGGTTCGGCAGGATTGATGCGGTCGTCAATAATGCCGGCATTTTGCGCGACACCATTTGGCACAAGATGAGCCATGAGGACTGGCGTGCCGTTATTGATGTTCATCTGCACGGTAGCTTTAACGTTTCTAAGGCGGCAACGCCCTATTTTAGGGAGCAGCAATCTGGCAGCTTCATCCACTTCACGTCCACATCTGGGCTGATCGGCAATATCGGGCAGGCCAATTATTCGGCGGCTAAGCTCGCCATTGTCGGCCTGTCTCAGTCGATCGCGCTGGATATGGCGCGCGCAGGTGTCCGCTCCAATTGTATCGCGCCCTTTGCCTGGAGCCGGATGACGGCTTCCATCCCTGCTGAAACGCCAGAGCAAAAGCTGCGGGTGGAACGGATGAAAACATTGAGCGCGGATAAAATTGCGCCTCTTGTCGTCTATCTGGCCTCTGATGCATCCAAGGATGTGACCAACCAGATTTTCTCTGTCCGTAAAAATGAAATCACCTTGTTCAACAAGCCGCGTCCGGTGCGGTCGATGACCAAGGTGGAAGGCTGGACACCAGAGGCGATCGCGGATGAATTAATCCCGTCATTCCGCCCCAGCTTTGCCCGTGCTGATGAAGTGTCAGCGCATGTTTTCCCTTATGATCCAATTTGAGGCCAAAGAGATGAGCACCAAAACCGCTGGCATGGACGCAGAGATTTTCGACCAGTTCATTGAGCAGCTGCACCGCTATGTGCGTGAACGCCTTATCCCGGCTGAAAAGCAGGTTTTGGAAACGGACCTGATCCCCGACGACATATTGGATGAAATGCGTCAGTTTGGCCTGTTTGGCTTGACCATGCCGGAGGAGTTTGGCGGGGCTGGCATGAACATCCAGCAATATGTTCGCACCATCCGGGAACTGAGCTACGCCATGCCCTGCTATCGGTCGATCACATCGATCAACATTGGTATGGTTTGTTCGGCCCTGAAAAATGGCGGCACGGAGGACCAGAAGGCGGAATGGCTGCCCCGTCTGGCAGCAGGAGAAGTCGCCTCTTTCGGGCTGACCGAGCCAGGTTCCGGTTCCGATTCCGCCGCGATGCAGACAATGGCGGTCAAATCCGGCAATGGTTGGGTTTTGAATGGCACCAAGCGCTACATCACCAATTCGCCTTTCGCGAATGTCGCGCTCATCATGGCGCGGACTAGCAAGGAGGCGTTGCCGAAAAACGCCCATGTCTCGGCCTTCATCGTGCCGATGGACACGCCGGGCATTACGGTCGGGAAGTCGGATAAGAAAATGGGCCAGGCCGGCAGCCATATTGCCGATATTGTCATGGAAGATGTGAAACTGCCCGCGGATGCTTTATTGGGCGGGGAAGAGGGCAAGGGCTTTGTGACGGCCATGCAGAGCCTCGACAATGGGCGCTTGTCCGTTGGCGCGGCTGCCGCAGGCTATGCACGCCGCGCACTCGATAGCGCCTTGCGTTATGCCAATGAGCGTAAGGCCTTTGGGGAGCCGATCGCCAATTTCCAGCTGATCCAGCAGATGCTCGCCGAAAGCGAGATCGAAATCTACGCGGCGGAATGCATGTTGGAAGACGCCGCGCGCCGGGCCGACGCAGGAGAGAATGTGCTGCGCAAGGCCGCTTCTGCCAAGGTGTTCGCAACCGAAATGTGCGGACGCGTCGTTGATCGCGTTGTGCAGATTTATGGCGGTGCGGGCTATCTGGCAGAATATGATGCAGAACGCTTCTTCCGCGATGCCCGCATCTATCGAATTTACGAAGGCACGACGCAGATCCTCCAGCTCCAAATCGCAAAGCATATGCTGCGCGAATGGGCAGCTCAGGCCTGATCCATGTATCAACTGCTCGGCGGTCTTTCGGTTATTGAAGCATCCAGCTTTGTCGCGTCGCCGACAGCCGGGCTGTATCTTGCCCAAATGGGCGCAGAGGTGATCCGCGTTGATCAGATCGGTGGCGGGCCGGATTATCGTCGCTGGCCCGTGACGCCCGCAAATGACTCACTTTATTGGGAAAATCTCAATCGGGCGAAAAAGTCTGTCGCGCTGGATTTGGGCACGCCGCAAGGGCGAGAATTGTTGCAAGACTTGGTTTGCAAAACGGGCCAGTTCATTACCAATTTCCCAGCAGAAGGTTTTTTGGCGCACGAAAAGCTGGCGCAAAAGCGGCCTGATCTGGTAACCGCGCGGATCATGGGTTGGGCCGATGGCACGCCCGCACTGGATTATACGGTCAACAACGCCGTTGGATATCCGATGATGACGGGGCCGGGGCCAGAGCCTGTGAACCATGTTCTGCCCGCTTGGGATTTGGTGAGCGGGGCCTATGCTGCCTTTGCTATGTTGGCCGCCCTGCGGCGGCGGGATGAAACGGGAGAGGGCAGCGAAATCCGCATCCCCCTATCCGATGTCGCGATTGGCACAGTCGCCAATCTGGGTGGCATTGCCGAAGTCTTGCATCAAGGGGCCAATCGGCCACGCTTGGGCAATATGGTCTATGGCCTGTTCGGGCGTGACTTTGTGACGTCCGATGGCGTGCGCACGATGATTGTGGTCGTTACGCCGCGCCAATGGGCCAATTTGGTGACGGCTTTGGGCCTTGAGGCGTCTTTGGCGGCTTTGGAAAGCCAGTTGGGCGTTAGCTTTGCCAAGGATGACGGTCTGCGCTTCACCCATCGTGATGCCCTGTATCCATTGTTTGAAGCGGCCATAGCGGCGCTCCCCCATGCGGAGCTGGCGACGAGCTTTGATGCAGCCGGCATTGTCCATTCGGCCTATCGCACCATGTTGGATGCCGCGCATGATCCCCGCCTTGTGGGGGATAATCCCATGTTCAGCACGTTAGATACCAATCCTTCGGGCTTTGCCTATCCTGCCGCAGGCGCGTTTGGGACAGTGCCTCAATTGGATCGTTCCGTGCCGCTGCCCGCGCCGCGCAATGGCCAACATAGCGAACAGGTGCTGAGAGAACGGCTCGGCCTGTCCTCGGGTGAGATTGCCCGCCTTATTGATTCTAAGATTGTAGGAATTGCATCATGACACTCAGACGCGCCGCAATTGTTGCCCCCATCCGGACGCCCGTTGGAAAATTTGGCGGTGCTATGGCGAGCATGACCGCAGGCGAGCTGGGCGGTGTTATCCTGAAGGCGCTTATGGAGCGGACGAAAATTGATCCTGCGCGCGTCGACGATGTCGTCTTCTCGCAAGGCTATGGCAATGGCGAAGCGCCCTGCATTGGCCACTGGTCTTGGCTGGCGGCGGGCTTGCCGCTGGAGGTGCCGGGCTATCAGCTGGATCGGCGCTGCGGGTCTGGCCTGCAAGCCATCGTCAATGCCGCAATGATGATTCAAACCGGGGTGAGCGATATCGTCGTCGCCGGTGGCGTTGAGAGCATGTCGAATGTGGAGCATTACACCACCGACATCCGCAAAGGCGTGCGCGCGGGCAATCTGACCCTGCATGATCGCCTGACGCGCGGGCGCGTTATGTCACAACCGGTGGAGCGGTTCGGCGTGATTACGGGCATGATCGAAACGGCCGAAAACCTTGCCAAAGATTATGGCATCAGCCGGGAGGCGTGCGATGCTTTCGCTGCCCGGTCGCACCAGCGCGCGGCGGCGGCATGGAAGAACGGCCTGTTCGCCGATGAACTAGTGCCCGTCAGCATCGCCCAGAAAAAGGGCGATCCGATCATTTTCGATCATGATGAGGGCTATCGCGCCGATGCCAGCATGGACACACTGGGCAAGCTGCGTCCACTGGAAGGCGGCGTTGTAACGGCGGGCAATGCCAGCCAGCAAAATGACGCGGCCGCTGCCTGTCTGGTTGTTGCCGAAGACAGGCTAGAGGAACTGGGGGTGGAACCCATTGCCTATTTCCACAGCTGGGCCGCCGCCGGGTGCGACCCCAGCCGTATGGGCATTGGCCCGGTTCCTGCAACAGAGCGGCTCTTTGCCCGCAATGGCCTGAACTGGGGTGACATTGGCCTGATTGAACTGAACGAGGCCTTTGCGCCGCAGGTGCTTGCTTGCCTGAAGGCTTGGGGCTGGTCGGATGATGATAGCCGTCATGACATGCTGAACGTCAATGGCTCTGGTATTTCGCTGGGCCATCCCATTGGCGCGACGGGCGGGCGTATCCTTGCGAACCTGACGCGCGAGATGCAGCGCCGCGATGTCCGCTATGGTCTGGAAACCATGTGCATTGGCGGCGGGCAGGGGATTGCCGCGGTTTTCGAACGCGCATGACGCTTGCCCATTGTCTTGAGGCGGCCCGAACCTATCGGGATGCGGCCAAAGCTGCTCTGGCAGAACGGCTCACCACGCATGCGATAGAC
>JBJTAW010000246.1:0-11653 GCA_046091025.1 Chakrabartia sp.
CAGTACAGGACGCCGCGGATGATTGGGGGAGGCGGCCATGGCGCGCGCAGCCTCCAGCATAGAGGCTATGCCGCCGGCATTATCCATCGCGCCATTGTTGATGAGATCGCCATCCTCTCCCTTGCGCATCCCGATATGGTCGAGATGGTCCATGACAAGGACATATTCATTAGCCAGAGCGGGGTCTGATCCGGGGAACATGCCGATGACATTCGGGCTGGAAAAGGGGCTGAGGGTCGCCGTGCGGGATATGGTCGCCCGCTTGTTGAGCGCAAAGCCACGCGGCGTACCGCCTTTGCGATCCGCCTCTGCCAAAATGTCGTCCAATGTTCGGCCCGTGCCAGCAAACAGAGTGTTGGCCGCTGCCCGATCTAAGGTAGCGGAGGCCCGCACATTGGGGGCAGCGTCATAAGGGGTGCCATCTGCATTGGCCCAGCGGACAGAGCGTTCATCGCTGGAGGAGATGACGCGGGCCCAGGGCATCTGCTTTTCCTGCTCCAAAGTGCGGATGGTCAGCGTGCCGATGGCCCCTTGCTCGAACAGGCGCTTTGTCTTTTCCGCAGAAAGATGGGCGCCGATGTCGCTCGGCAGACCCTTTGGATAGCCGGACAGGCAGGCGGCAATCTTTCCCTTCACCTTGATCCGTGACAGATCGCGCAGGCCAAAATCAGCCCGCTAAAGGCAGAAGCCGCCAAAGATGACCTCGGCGTCGACTTGGCCATTGCCGCCAATCACGGCATCTTTCTTGTGCGTGAAGCTTGCGCCGTTAATGATGAGCTTTGCATCCTCATTTGGCCGCACCTCACCAAAGGGAACGCGCTGATACCAGCTGTCCTTGACCACAGGGGTCAGGCCGATGGCGGCAAAGCGGCTGGCGACATAGCGCGCCGCAATCTCATGCCCGCGTGCGCCCGTATCCCGCCCTTCCAAAAGGTCGTCGGCCAGAAACTGCACATGCCATCCGGCGTAATCAGATCGGCAGGTGCTGGCTGCGCGAGAGCGGGCATAGGGAGCAGGCTAAGGGCAGAGCAGAAAAGCAAGCGACGCATTAGAAACTCCAGATAAATTTTCGTCTGACTTGCCGAAAGCGGCGCGCTCGTCAATCATAGTCGAAAGAACAGAGCACATAGGGGGCACGCATGACATCTTGGGCAAAATGGGCTTTAGGCTCGGTCGCCACACTCGCGGTTGCATTGGCGGTGTGGGAACCGTTGTTTGCGCTGGAAGAACCAGCCCCTTCTGCGCGCCGTTATGATGTGCAAATTGTGCGGGATCGTTTCGGCGTGCCACATATTAACGGCCGCACCGATGCGGATGCTGCTTATGGCCTTGCCTTTGCCCATGCAGAGGATGATTTTTCAACCATTCAAGACGTGATTGCGATGACGCGCGGGCGCTATGGCGCGCTTGCCGGGCCAGATGGGGCGCAGGTGGATTATGTCGCTGCCCTCTAGGACGCTCGGGGCCCGGCCAACCGATATTATCCCAACATGCCAGCCGATGTCCGCAAAGTCGTGGAAGGCTATGCTGCCGGGCTGAACCATTATGCCGCCACGCACCGCGGCGAAGTGCGTCTGCCCAAGCTGTTTCCGGTGACGGGCCAAGATATTGTGACGGGCTTTGTCTTGCGCGCGCCCTTTTTCTATGGCCTTGATGGCGTGATTGGGGCGCTCACCAGCGGTAAGGCGGCTCCTGCTGAAAACGCCGCCCCCATGACGCCTGCGGGTCGGGAGCCCAATATGAATGGGTCCAATGCCTTTGCGCTTGCGCCCACCAAAATGGCCGATGGCAAGACTTGGCTTATTTCCAATTCGCATCAGCCCTTTGAAGGGCAGGTCGCTTGGTATGAAGCTGTTATGCATTCGGGCGAAGGGCTGGATATGGCGGGGGCGCTCTTCCCCGGCTCGCCCTTTATCTTGCTGGGGCATAATCGCAATCTTGGGTGGACCAATACCGTCAACAGGCCAGATTTGATCGATGTGTACAAGCTCGTGCTGGATGACAGCGGAGATCGCTATCGGCTGGATGGGAAATGGTTGCCGCTGGAACAGAAGCGTGTCTGGCTGCCGGTGCGCTTCGGGCCGTTCACGGTACCTGTGCCCAAGAAAGCCTATCGATCCGTCCATGGGCCGGTCATCTTGAACGATCAAGGGGCCTTTGCGATCCGTTATGCCGGCATTGATAACGCCAAGGCGGTGGAACAATATTATCGCAACACCAAGGCGCGCGACTGGGAGGAATGGACCCGCTCTATGGCGATTGGCGGCGTCCCGGCGACGAACTTTATCTACGCCGATAAGACCGGACGGATTGCCTATGTTTACAACGCCCTCTTCCCCGCCCGGACGCCGGGCTTTGACTATCGAACGACATTGCCGGGGGATACGTCGCGCAACATCTGGAAAGGGCCCGTGCCTTTTGTGGCTTATCCCACAATTGTGTCGCCCAAGAGCGGCTTTGTGCAAAATGCCAACAACACCCCCTTTCTGGCCGCAGGGCCGGGGTCAGAACTTGATCAGGCTGACTTCTCGCCCCTGCTCGGCATTGAGCTTGGGATGACGAATAGAGGGCTTCGCGCCAATGAATTGCTGTCGGCGTCGGGCAAACTGACGCCGGAACAGTTGCTAACGATCAAGTTTGACAAGGCCTATTCAAAACAGAGCTGGGTGGGCGACTGGATGAAGCAGGTTCTGGCAGCGAAGGTTGGCGACGATGCCGAGCTTCTTCGTGCGCAGCGGCTGCTGTCCAGCTGGGACTGGATGAGCGACAATGCAGGTGCAGCGGATGCTCTGGCGGAGCGGGTGATCCGGGCTGCGGCAACGCTGCACTGGAAGCGCGAAGCCTTGCCTGATCCCCGGGTGGCGCTGAAAGAGTCGTTCGACGATCTGGTGGATCGCTTTGGCAGGATTGACCCCAAGCTGTCTGATATTCAGCGGTTGCGGCGCGGCGCGGTTGACCTGCCGATGATCGGCGGCACCGATACGCTGCGGGCCACCACCGCGTGGGACAAGGATCAGCCGGATGACAAGATGCGGGTGCGCCATGGCGACAGCTTCATCATGCTGACGCGCTGGGACAAGCAGGGCCAGGTGACGTCGCAATCCATTCAGCCTTATGGATCGGCGACAACGCGTCCAAATTCAAAGCATTACACCGATCAGATGCTGATTTTCGCCAAGCAGCAGTTTAAGCCGGTGCACTTCGAATGGGCTGATGCAGTGCGCCATGCCCAACGCCGATATCGTCCCTGATGGAAGAACGGCGGGCGGCCCCCATCCAAAGGCTGCCTGTTTGGGAGTTGCCTGCCCGCACCCGGCGGGTAAAAGGTATCTCATAGTCTAAGATATTTGGGGTTTCCGATGCGCATTATGTCTCTTGCTTTGGCTGCGGCTGCACTGGTTGTTGCGCCTGTTTCTGCGCGTGCGCCCGTGCAACCTGCCCCTGTGGAAACACTCGTCAAGCAGGTTGATATTCCGCATGAGCGCTTTGTGCTGGACAATGGTCTGCGTGTTCTTGTGCATACAGACCGTAAAGCCCCGGTGGTTGCGGTGTCCATCTGGTATGATGTTGGGTCCAAGCATGAGCCGCAGGGCAAGACAGGCTTTGCCCATTTATTTGAACATTTGATGTTCAATGGCTCTGAAAATGCCGATGGCGATTATTTCAAGCCCCTAGAGTCCTTGGGCGCGACAGACTATAACGGCACCACCTCTTTCGATAGAACCAATTATTACCAGACCGTGCCGACAGGCGCGTTGGACCGGGTGTTATTTTTGGAAAGCGACCGGATGGGCTATCTTCTGGGCGCCGTAACGCCGGAAAAGCTCCCCAATCAAATTGGCGTTGTCCAAAATGAAAAGCGCCAGCGGGATAACCAGCCCTATGGGCTTGTCTCCTATGCGCAAATCAAGGGGACGGTGCCAGCAGGGCATCCCTATGGTCACTCGATCATCGGATCGATGGCCGATTTGGATGCAGCCTCGATGGACGACGTCCGGGCGTGGTTCCGCCAGCATTATGGCCCCAACAATGCGGTGCTCGTTTTGTCGGGTGATATTGATGTGAAGACGGCAAAGCCGCTGGTTGAGAAATGGTTTGGCCGTATTCCCGCGGGGCCAAAGCAGGCGCGTCCCAATGTGCCCATTCCAACACTGGAGGCTCCAAAGGCAGAGGTGCTGAAGGATCGGGTCGCAACTGTGCGCTTGTCGCGCAGCTGGACGGTTCCCGGCCTTGATCATGCGGATCTTGCCGCGCTTCGCGTGGGGGCCGCTGTGCTGGGTGGGCTGGCCAGTTCCCGGTTGGACAATGCCCTTGTCCGTAAAGAGCAGCTCGCCGTGAATGTCTCCACAAGCTATGTGCCCTATGCTCAAATGGGCTGGTTTGAAGTGTCTGCCGATGTACGTCCCGGCATTGATCCTGCGGCCGCTGCACAGCGGCTTGATGCGCTGGTGGCCGATTTCATCAAGACCGGCCCGACAGAAGATGAAGTCGCCCGTGTCGTCACACGGTCGGTTGCCGCCCGGATTGATGGATTGGAACAGGCGGGCAGCAAAGCAGCGGTTCTTGCAGAAGGCGAACTTTATCGCGCAGATAGCAACGCCTATAAAAAAGATCTGCTGGCTCTTGGCCGTGTGACGCCTGCCGATGTGCGCAAAGCCTTGTCGACATGGATCACCAGACCAGCATTCTCTCTCTCGGTTTTGCCGGGGGATCGGGATGCCTATGAAGAGAGCCGCAAGTCGGCGCCGCAGGCTGCCCCCGCTGCGTCGCCTGCCGTTGCCGCACAGGCCGCCCAGCCGACCCGTGCGGAGGTATGGCCCGCCGTTGGGGCAATTGCCGACCTGACGTTCCCGAAGGTGGAGCGCACGCGCCTCTCCAACGGGGTGCCGATTGTCTATGTGCAGCGCACGGCTGTTCCAATGACGCAAGTTTCCATCAGCTTTGATGTCGGCAATGCGGCGGATTCTCGTTCGCGTCCCGGAACACAGTCCCTGATGCTCTCGCTTTTGGATGAAGGGGCGGCTGGCCTGACGTCTACCCAGATTGCCGAAGCGCAAGAACGGCTGGGCGCATCCATTGGTGCGGGCGCATCGATGGATACGACCACGATAGGTCTATCTGCCCTTTCGGCTAATCTTGATCCGTCACTCGATCTGCTGGCCGATGTTACGCAGCGTCCAGATTTCGTCCCGGCAGAAGTGGAACGACTGCGTCGTCAGCAACTGGCGCGCATTCAGTCCGAGCTCACCAATCCGCAAGCCATTGCGCTGCGCACCTTGCCACCTCTGCTCTATGGCACGGCCCATTCTTATGGCACGTCCTTTACAGGCTCTGGCGATGTGGCCAGCGTGTCTGCCTTGACGCGTGATGAGCTTCTTGCCTTTCACCAGCACTGGATACGGCCGGATAAAGCGACCATTTTTGTTGTCAGTGATCAGCCGCTTGACCGGATCAAGCCCGCATTGAACGCCCGCTTTGGGGATTGGCGCGCGATCGGCTCGGCAGGCGTCAAGGCCATCAGCGTCTCCGCCATTGCGCCTGCGCGCAAGATTGTGCTGGTGGATCGCCCCGGATCACCCCAATCCTTGATCCTGGCCGGGCAAGTGCTGCCCAAAAAGGGGACGGATGATCTTGAAGCCCTGATGACCGCCAATCAGGCGCTGGGGTCTGGATTTTTGTCGCGCATCAATATGGACCTTCGGGAAACCAAGGGCTGGTCTTATGGCGTGCGCGGCATGGTAAGCCGGGTGGTGGGCGATGTGCCCTATATGATCTTTGCACCCGTTCAGGCGGACCGCACCGGCGATTCCATCGCAGCGCTCCGGACCACCATTCAGGATTTTCTGAGCAAGAATGGCATCACCGCTGAAGAGGTGGAGCGCATTATCACTGGGAGTATCCGCGAATTGCCCGGCAGCTTTGAAACAGGAGAGGATGTGCTCGGTGCGGTGCAGCGCAATGCGCTCTATAACCGCCCCGATGATTTTTATGATCGCCTTGCCTCGCGCTATCGGGCTATGACGCAGGAATCGTTGGATGCCTCAATCCGCTCTGTCCTCAAACCAGATGATTTCCTCTGGGTTGTCGTGGGAGATGCGAAAAATGTGCGTCCGCAACTTGAAAAATTGGGTCTGCCTGTCGACCTAATGTCAGGAGCCGATGGTAAATCTGCCTCGGCCAATCGTGAAGGAGAGTAAAATGGGTCTGTCTGGTTCCTATGAGTGCATCGTGAAATCCCCCCTGGGCGACCAGAAATCGGTCATTGTTGTCAATGTGGATGGCAACAGCTGGACTGGCACCAACACGGGTGCGCAAGGGTCTGCCGAAATCACCGACGGTAAGGTTGACGGCAACACGCTGACCTGGTCGATGAAGATGACGGTGCCGATGCCGATGACGCTTGAAGGCACGGCGACCATTGATGGCGACGATGTGACGGGCTCTGTAAAGGCAGGGGCCTTTGGCACCTTCCCGCTCACAGGGAAGCGCGCCGCCTAAAGCTTTCCAAACTGGATATGAAAAAGGCCCCCAGTCGATCCGACAGGGGGCCTTTTTTAATGCGCTTTTGGTCTGTTTATTGGACGGTCACCGTCACAGCGCGACGGTTACGCGCCCAATCGGCTTCGGTGGAGCCGAGTGCTTCGGGGCGTTCCTTGCCATAGCTGACCGTGCTGATCCGCGCGGCATCAATGCCAAGGGTAGCCAAGGCATTTTTGGCCGAATTGGCACGGCGGGCACCAAGCGCAATGTTGTAATCGCGTGTGCCGCGTTCATCGGCATGACCTTCAATGGTGATGCGCACATTGGGATAGCGCTTCAACCATTCCGCCTGACTGGTGAGCGTTGCCTGATCTTCGACACCGACATCGAACTTGTCGGTGTCAAAAAAGATCCGGTCTGACGAGATATTGGCAATGAAATCCGCCTGTGATCCGGCAGCCGGGCCAACGGGCTCGGCCGGTCCTGTCGGCCCCTCAGCGCCAACGGGCGGCGGCGGCAGATCCTGCGGCGTTTCTTTCTTGGCACAGCCAGCAACGGCCAGGAGGCTTGCAGCCCTCCTCAGGCTGGCGATCTTCTTGTTCATCTGTGGCTCCTTTTCTTGGCATTATGCCCTTTGACTTAAGAATTGGGTATCGCAGGCCAAAGGTCAAGAGGATCTGGCCTTTGGCCCTCATACAAATAGGTCTGACGCTGTACTGGTTAAGGGAGGATCGGCCCCCAAGCAGGGTCAGATCCGTCGACCGGTGTTTCGATCCGTCGCTCCTTCGCGCCTGTGACATCCACTTGCATCACGCTGGCCTTGCCAGACCCCTGCTGGGTGCGGAAGAATTGGATCACGCGGCCATTGGGCGACCATGTCGGCGATTCATCCTGCCAGCTGTCCGTCAGCAGTTTTTCCCCATTGCCAGCTGGGCTCATCACGCCAATGCGAAACGCACCGCCGGTTATTTTGGTAAAGGCAATCAAATTGCCCCGTGGACTCCATTCGGGCGTTGCATAGCTGCCGCTGCCAAAGCTGATCCGCTGTTGATCAGACCCATCGGCATTCATGATATAGACTTGCTGCTTGCCCGACCGATCGCTTTCAAAGGCAATCTTCGTTCCATCGGGGGAATAGCTTCCGCCTGTTTCAATCGCGGGAGAGTTGGTCAGCCGGGTTGGCGTGCCGCCTTGCGCGGGTACCGTATAGAGATCGGCATTGCCGCCCACGATCATGGAATAAAGGATCGTCTTTCCATCGGGTGACCAGCGCGGGCTGAATGTCTGGTTCGGGCTTTCTGTGACCAGCCTTTGTCGACCAGTGACCACGTCATAGACGTAAACACGCGCGCGCCGCTCAATATAGGACACATAGACAATCGACTTATAGTCCGGAGAAAAGCGCGGGGTGAGGGCAATGGATTGCCCATTGGTGATGAAGCGGTGGTTGGCCCCATCGGAATCCATGATGGCAAGCCGCTTGACCCGGTTCCCCTTAGGGCCAGTCTCGGCAATATAGGCGATGCGGCTGTCGAAGAAGGGGCTTTCGCCGGACAGGCGCGCATAAATGGCATCGGCGCATTTATGGGCCGCCCGCCGCCAATCGCGCGGTTGAACGACAAAGCCCTGCCGCACCATTTCTGACTTCAGGCCGACATCATAAAGATAGCACCCAACCGTCAACGTGCCATCGTCATTATTCCGTACGTAACCATGCACCAGATTTTCAGCATTCATGCCCGCCCATTCCGAAAAAGCGGGGGCAGTCACATCTGCCATTGTCGTGCCACGCAATCCCGCCGGGCCTTTGGGGTTGAACACATCGGTTGCGTTCAGATCATTGGAGATGATGTCCGCGACGCGCCGCCCCAATTCACCCGTTTGGCCCGCAGGCGTTGCAACATCAGCGGGTGTTGCAAGCGGGGGAACGGCAACGACGAAGGAGTCCGTCGGATTGTCATCCGTGATCGTGCCCGAAATCTGGGCGGCAAGAGGTGCTGAGGCAAAAAGGCCCGCCAAGAAAAGAGCCGTGGCATAACGCGTCTGCATGTTATCTTAACCTCTTATCAAAGGTGAGTTCCATCGATTGCCAAATGGTATAATGTTCTGGCGGAAGGGCGAAAGGGGCCGCGCGACGAATCGCTGCTGACGCGCGCTCTGCGTGCAGCGCCTTTAGGTTCCCATTATTCTCATTTTCGCCAGATTGGCTCTTGATCGTGATGGATCCAACCGACCCATCTGGCCTTAAGGTCACCACAATGCTGGTTCTCAATAACTCGGCATCAACACCCGTCGGCGCGCGCCAATAGCGTTTGATTTGAGAGAACAGCGCCTGAATGAAGCTGGCTTCCAACTGTGCGGCTGTCCGTGCGGCAGGTGTGCCGCTGCCTTGCGCTGCTGTCCCACGGCCTGTTCCGGGATTGGCGCTTTCGCGGCTCGCCGCGCGTGACAATTGGCTGGCAAGGGAGGAGTCACGTCGGGACTGGCGGGGCTTTTGGGGCGTCAGCTTGTCGGCTGGGGCTTGTGCGGCCTGCCGGCTTTCAGGCCTTGGTGCAGGGGGCGTTGGCGTTGGGGCCTCTGGCTCAACCGGTGCATCGTTTGGTGCGAGCGGAGCACTGGCCAGCGCGACGGCATCGGGTGCTGCCGACACAAGAGACTTGGCATCGACCAGATCTACCGCAATCGGCGGATTGGCAGGCGGCTGTTTTGGCTTGGGGCTGAGCAAGCTGACAGACAGCGCCCCGAACAGCAGGGCGTGGCCGATAACGGCAACCCATAATCCTGCTCGTTCGGCACGATCCATCAGATCAGCGCGCCTCCGCTTTGGCTGTGCCCTCTGTCGTCACCAGGGCAACGCCATTCAGGCCAGCGCGGTTCACTTCACCCATGACGGCCATCACGTCCCCATAATCCAGCCCACGATCTGCACGCAGAAAGATTTGCGGCCCTTCGGCCCCACCCTTCGTGGCGATCTCAGCCAGACGTTCTGGTAGCTCTGTTCGGCTGATCTGGGCGTCATCTAGGAAGAGCGCGCCCGTTGCATCTATCGAGAGCTGGACGGGCTTGTCAGCCTGATCCAGCGCCTTTGCGCGGCTATCGGGCAAGGTGATGGGCACACCCGCGACAAGAAGCGGCGCTGTCACCATGAAGATGATCAGCAGCACCAACATGACGTCGACCAGCGGCGTCACGTTGATTTCGGCCATAGGCGCGCGCTTGCTACCGGGCCGAGAGGAGTGAACCGGTCCCATGAATTTAACGCTACAGTTCTCGGCTCAACGTGGCGTGAAAGCCATCGGCAAAGCGGGTCAGCCGGGATTCGAGCATGTTCAGCCCATGGCCAAAGCGGTTATAGGCGATGACGGCCGGGATTGCAGCAAACAGACCAATGGCCGTTGCGAACAAGGCCTCTGCAATGCCGGGCGCGACGACGGCGAGCGACGTATTCTGTTGATTGGCAATGGCAGTAAAGCTGCGCATAATGCCCCAGACCGTCCCAAAAAGACCGACAAAGGGGGCAACGCTGCCCACCGTTGCCAGCATGTTCAGCCGTTCGCCCAGTCGTTCGATTTCGGCGGCAATGGCCGTGCCCATTGCACCCGCCAGACGCTGCCTTGTGCCCTCCCGATCAACGGCAGACTGCCCTGTGGACCGGCGCCATTCAATGATCCCCGCTTGAAAGACGCGGGCGGTCGGAAGCGGGCTGTCCTTATGCGCTTTGTAAAAGCCATCGGTATCGTCGGCCTTCCAAAAATCGCGCTCAAACAAGGTGCAGTCGCGCTGTGTGCGCTTCATCTTCATCCAGTGGGAAAAGATGATCGACCATGTCCAGATGCTGGCCGCCAAAAGGCCGAGCATGACGAGTTTCACAACTATGTCCGCCTGAAGGAACAGCGCCCAAGGGGACAGGTTGGCGGCCTCTGTAGCAAGGATCGGCATCATATTGATTTGCTCTCTTCAATCATATCGGGGCTTTCGGGCAAAAGGCGGTGAAAAGCGTTCATCCAAGCAGGCGGCTGGCGGCGGGGGCGTCCATCGGGTGTGATGAAGGCTGCCGTCACCTTGGCATCGGCCATAAGTTCATCCCCCAACATGACCCGTTGCTGAATTACACAAGCCGCCGCGCGCAATTGCTCTACGGTGGAGACGATAACCAGCGCATCATCAAATCGGGCCGGGCGGCGATAGCGAATGGTCAAATCGGCCACAGCATAAACCCCTTCGCCATTGGCAAAGGCATCGCGCTGATCAATTCCCGCAACGCGCAGCATATCGGATCGGGCTCGTTCCATGAAGCGCAGATAATTGGCGTGATAGACCACGCCTGAAAAATCCGTGTCTTCAAAATAGACGCGCACCGGAAAGCGGTGTTCACGGCCAACGAAGCGGCCAGTTGTGGGTGTATCGGGCGAGGATGCAGTCATCGAATGAGCTTTAGACGATCTTGTTCGGGAAATGAATCCCATGCCGCGCATTAAGATGCGTCAAACAATCCATCCTGACTGCCCGCAGGCGGATTAAGCCCCAAATGCTTCCACCCCGGCGGGTTGAGCAGCCGCCCGCGCGCCGTGCGGGCGATGAGGCCCAGTTGCAGCAAATAGGGGTCCACGACATCTTCAATCGTGTCGCGTGGCTCAGATAGGCCCGCCGCCAGTGCCTCAACGCCCACCGGGCCACCGCGAGAGACATCGGCACTCATCGTCAAATAGCGCCGATCCATGGCATCAAGGCCTAGTCCATCCACCTCTAGGCGATTGAGAGCCGAATCCGCCGCCTTTGCCGTAACAATTGCTTCGCCTGCCACATTGGCAAAATCTCGCACCCGGCGCAGCAAGCGCCCGGCAATGCTCGGCGTGCCGCGAGACCGCTTGGCAATTTCATGCGCGCCATCATCTGCAATGCCAAGGTCAAGAAGCCCTGCGGCCCGGCGAATGACCTGTTCAAGCTCCGCATGGCTATAGAAATTCAGGTGGATTGGGATGCCAAAGCGATCCCGAAGCGGTGTTGTGAGTAGCCCTTGCCGCGTGGTGGCCCCCACCAGTGTAAATTTGGGCAGATCAATCCTGACCGACCGAGCGGAAGGCCCTTCGCCGATCATGATGGCGAGCGCACGATCCTCCATCGCCGGATAGAGCACTTCTTCAACTGCCGGATTAAGACGGTGGATCTCATC
>JBJTAW010000247.1:0-34203 GCA_046091025.1 Chakrabartia sp.
GCTCAGCACGACTAGATCATCGACAACAGACCGGCCGCTACGTGAGGGGAGGCCCTCATTATTTTCGGAGAAACTCCTTGGCACAACCGATCATGCCTCATGCGACTGCCGCATGGCTTGTCGACAATAGCGCGCTCACCTTTGAGCAGATCGCTCGTTTTTGCGGGCTGCATATCCTTGAAATTCAGGCGATTGCCGACGAAACCTCCGGCACCAAACTGATGGGTCGTGACCCTGTGCGCGCGGGTGAACTGACGCTCGCTGAAATTGAAAAGGGTCAGGCAGATCCCAATTATGACCTGGTGATGATCAAGGCCCCCGAAGCGCCGACCCGCACCAAGGGCCCGCGCTATACGCCGGTGTCCAAGCGGCAGGACAAGCCCGATGGCGTGGCTTGGTTGATCCGCAACCATCCCGAATTGTCGGACGGGCAGATCGGCAAGCTGATTGGCACCACACGCAACACCATTCAGGCGCTGCGGGAGCGGACCCATTGGAATATCGCCGACATCACGCCGAAAGACCCTGTCGCGCTTGGCCTGTGCTCGCAGCGAGAGCTGGATGCCACGGTTGCCAAAGCAGCTAAACTGAAAGGCATTAAGGCCGTCGAAGACACCCGCCTGGAAGGGGATCGGGCTGCCCTGATCGAAGAGCTGCGCTCCGAACGTGACGCCGCCACCCGTGCAGCTAATGCCGCTGCCGCCCAAGCGGAGGCAGAGCTTGGCACAGACCGGGACGCCTGACCCACAAACACCTGATGCGTCTCTGACGGCCGATGATAGTTTTACGGCCACCAGCAGCGCGGGGTTAACCTATCCTTGGGGGAATTTTGCCCCGGGGCCAGGCCAACTTCATCCAATTGCTGATGGTATTTCTTGGGCCCGCATCCCGATGCCGGGCTCTCTTGGCCATATCAACAGCTGGTTACTGGACGATCATGATGGTGTGGCTGTGGTGGACACGGGCATGCTTCTCGACACGTGCAGCGGGGCATGGAAGGCGTTGTTTGCCGGCGATCTGTTGGGCAAATCCGTGTCGCGCGTGATCGGCACTCATCTTCACCCCGACCATATCGGCCTTGCTGGCTGGCTGTGTAAACGCTTTGACACTGATCTTTGGATGACGCGCGGCGAATGGCTGACCGCCCGTATGGTGACCGCCGATGTGCGCGATACGCCGCCCGATGCCTATGTCGACATGCAGCGCGCGGCAGGCTGGGATGCAATTGCGGTGGAAGAGATGACATCCAAGGGCTGGGGTCGGTTTGCGCAAATGGTTTTCGACCTTCCGGTAAGCTCTCGTCGGCTGAAGGATGGCGATCTGATCGATATGGGTCGTCACCAATGGCGCATTGTCGTAGGATCGGGCCATAGCCCTGAACACGCCTGTCTGCTCAACGAAAAAACCGGGGTTTTGGTGTCCGGCGATCAGGTTTTACCGCGCATCAGCTCGAACGTCTCGGTGAATATCTCAGAACCAGAAGCCGATCCTTTGGGGGAATGGCTGGACTCGATTGACCGGCTTTTGACCCTGCCTGCAGATCTCTTGGTCTGCCCGGCGCATGGCGAGCCATTTTATGGGCTGCATACGCGGCTTGCAGCGCTGCGCGACGAGCATCTCCAGCGGCTTGATGCCGTTCATGCTAAGATCAAAGAAACGCCTCTGCGCGCGGTCGATTGCTTTAGCCTTTTGTTCAATCGCCCAATTGATGCGCATACTCGTGAATTGGCAACGGGGGAGGCCGTCGCCCACCTTAATCGCCTTCTCTATGATGGTCGTGCGACGCGCAATGTAGACGCGGGCGTCCATTGGTTTCGCGCTGCTTAATCACCCATCGATTTCAATTTCCAATATCGACGACATCACCATCATCCGCCGGGCGGCCATGCGGGCAAGGCGCAGCGTTTCCGCTTTGCGACGGGCCGCCGCCAAAGGGCGCGGTTCTGGCTCCCGCAAGATGGCCGCATCATAACGATCTGCAACGATGAGACCTGTGACAGAGGGTGCGAGCGATTCTCGATCAAATAGATCAAAGTCAAAGCCTTGCGGCACGGCCCAAAAATAGCGGTCACAATAATCGAGATAGTCCGGCCATTTGCCATCACCCAAAAGGTCCGCGCGGGAAATTTTCACCTCAACGATGATGACTTCACCCTTGGGACCAAGGGCCATGATGTCGGCGCGGCGGCCATTGCCCAGAGGCACTTCGGCCACGCCCAAATAATCATGGCGATAGAGCATACGGGAAACGCCCCGCACAACATCGGCAGCGATAAGACGTTCGGCAGGGCTATCCATGCCCTGCGTCTAACCTGTTCATGCGGGCAAGGACAAGGGCGTTGGCACGCCCTTGTCCAAATCACATCCGATCAGCGATAGAAAACATGATTGCCGACAGCAGCAATACGCTGCATCCGCCAACGTGGGTTGACCCGGCGGGCATGGAAAAACAGGGCATCCTCCACAGGGCCTTCCCACAAATCATGGGTGGCAATATGGGCGATGGCCTGTGCCGTCTGCCACTGGCGGCTGGTGCGCGCAATGGGTGGAAAGCCCTTCGCACGCACGAAGGAAAATTGGCCGGGCTGAAACACAACGCCGCAAACGGACGCGGGGAAGCGGCCAGAGCGAGTGCGGTTGAGAATGGTCTTGGCGACCGCCAATTGACCATCGAGGCTTTCGCCCTTGGATTCAAAATAAATGGCGGACGCCAGGCATTCTGCATCGCGATCAACGAGATCAGTGCCAGAATGAATCGCAACAAGACCGGTTAAGGTCTGCGCATTGACCGCAGCTTCATCCTCAGAAACAGGAATTCTTGTGTCGGATAAGGCACCTTCATCAGGCTGCTCAACCGCCTTGCGCGGGAGCTGCCGGGACTCAATGGTGCCGGGAATATCATTGGCCCAAACCGGATTGGTCAGAGCAACGGCTGCAAGAGCCGCCAAAACGGGGATCGACAGCACGGCAAATGCTGCAGTCAGGGAGGTGGATCGCATTCTGTTTTCTTTATCTGCAGGGGTCTGATCCGGGGCCACGCAAATACGGGTGCGGCTGGTTCATTCCCCTGTCTGCATTCGCGCCCAGAGCCCAATTACGCGGGTGGCGACACGGCGATGCGCTTTAAACTGAGAGCGCTCTTTCGTCTGGCCGCTGGTAAGTCAATGCGCGCCATCCATTTCAGCGGCGAACCGTGCGGCGTGTGCGATATCCAGTTCGACAATCCATAAGTCCGGGTCAGCTGCCCGTCTTTTAGCGCAAATCTGCGAAATTTCTTGTTCGTCTTCAATGGTTTGAGATGAAATGGGCGTCCATTGATAGGACCCGTCAAGGCTCAGGGTGCGTTGCCAAACCCCTGTATTCACGCCCTTTTCCAGCGTGATCAGCAGAAGCGCGCCTGAAGTTTCATCGCCTTTGGCAAGAACCGCCGCCATGCCGCCCGATTGGTTCACGCGGCGGATCAGCGCATTCACATAGATCCCCGTCGCAAGGCGCGGCGTCATGCGCCACAACCTGTGTGATCAGGCCGCGTCACGCGTCTGACTGGCGCTGAACAGGACATAGATCGCATCCGCAGAGCCGGCCCCGCGCAGTTTGGCGACGAACCCGGGATTGCGCAGCCAACGGCTGACTTGCGCCAAAGCCTTTAAATGTTCGGACCCCGCATCCGGCGGGGAGAGCAGGCAGAAAATCAGATCCACGGGCAAATCGTCAATCGCATGCACATCGACAGGATTTGCGAGCTGAAGAAAAATGCCAACAACATGGTCCAGCCCGTCAATCTTGCCGTGCGGAATCGCGACACCGCCGCCAAAGCCTGTCGAGCCGAGACGTTCTCGTTCGACGAGCTTATCGACGACGTCGCCCGCGTTCAGATGATATTCGCGTTCAGCCATCTGCCCCAAAAGCTGGAACAGCACCTTTGAAGAACTCACCGTGCCCCCGGCGGCAATGGCCCCGGGGGATAAAAGGGATATGATCTCTGTCATGCAAGATCCAAATATAGACTTTGGGCGGTGCGTTTAGCAGAAACAACGGTCACGGCAAGCCGGACAAAGGTTTAGGACTTTGCCTGCGGCTCAACCCAGCCAATTGTGCCGTCATTGCGCCGATAAACCATGTTGAACACGCCCGTTCCAGCGTTGCGGAACAGCAGCGCATTTGTGTGGCGCAGATCGAGCATCATCACGGCATCCGACACGCTGGCTTCTGGCACATCGACGCGCGTTTCGGCGATGATGATCGGGTTATCCTCTGCATCTGGCACGTCATCGGGTGTTTGTTCGAATACCGTGTAAGCAGCATTTTCCTCAGGCAGAGCGACGTTATTTGGCCCGCTATGATCATCGCGCAGGCGACGCTTATAACGGCGCAACTGCTTTTCAATCTTGTCCGCCGCCCCATCAAGAGCAAAGCGCGCTTCTTGCGCACTTGCCGAGGCCTTGAGCACGACACCTCGCACGACATGCATGATGATATCGCAGACAAAGCCGTGATCATGAGGACCTTTGCTGAAGGTCGCATGGGCACTGTGCGCGCGGGAAAAATATTTGGTCGCGATTGCCTGCAGCCGATCGCTCACTTGGCTCTGGAGAGCACCCCCGGTGTCGACTTGATGGCCTGAAACACGGATGTCCATAATTTCTCTCCTTTCACTGTCCTAGCTAGGAAGGATTTTCCCAACATCAACACAGTCAGCGTCAACTTAGGCGGCGGCGCGACCCTCCTCATCTTCACCCAAGCCCCATAAAGGGTCGCTGAGTGTCATGATGAAAGCACGGTGGCGCTCAATCTCTGCCGGGTCTGCTGAATGTGGCCGGGGCGCGCGTGCGGGGCGCGTGGCCATAAGCGAACGACCTGGGTCACTGACCTCTGCATCTCTCATTAATGGGGCATCGGCCAGACCCAAACCTATTTGGCGCCCGCCCGTCAATTCCACATAAACTTGGGCCAGCAATTGCGCGTCAAGAAGCGCGCCGTGTTTAATCCGGTGCGACCGATCAATGCCAAAGCGGGTGCACAGGGCATCCAAGCTGTGCTTGGCCCCGGGAAATTTGCTCCGCGATAAAGACAAAGTGTCGATCATCCGAGCGGGTGCAATGTCCGGACGGTTGATCCGGGACAGCTCCTCATTGAGAAAGGCAAAGTCAAAGGACGCATTGTGCGCGACCAATGGGCTGTCATCGATAAAATCGAGCAGATCCTCCACCAAGACCCCAAAGAGCGGCTTATCCGCAAGGAACGCGTCCGACAGGCCGTGCACCGCTTGAGCTTCAGGCGCCATGGGTCGTTCTGGATTATAATAGGCATGGTAGACCCGGCCAGTCTCAACTCGGTTGACCAGTTCCACACATCCGATTTCAACAAGCCGATCGCCTAAAGCGGCGTTGAGCCCTGTCGTTTCGGTATCAAAAACGACTTCACGCATTGGCAGATCTATCGGCTCTTTCTTTGGGAAAGGCAAGCGATGAGGCAACGCACTTCGGCGCGTGTCACCATCATGGATGTGCCCGTTTCAATGACAAAGTCAGCCTTCTGCCGCTTTACATGATCGGGGATCTGCAAATGTCGGATATGGTCCAGTTTTGCAGGCGTCATATTCTTACGGCGCAGCACCCGACGACGCTGCAAAAAGGCGGGGGCAGAGACAACAACCGTCACATCCGCCTGAGCCGCACCCCCTTTTTCAAACAAAAGGGGTATGTCCAACACCACTATCGGGCGGGATCGATTGCGCCGCAAAAAGGCCTGCCGGGCAAGAAAGACCGCCGGGTGAACAATATGCTCCAACGCGCGCAGTTCATCCGGCTTGCCCAGCACGGCCGCGCCCAATTTTTGCCGATCAACGCCCTGCGCACCCGTCGTGCCGGGGAAACGCGACTCAATCCGCGCGACAAGCGCTCCACCGGGGCCTTGCAGCTTGTGCACCTCAGCATCGGCATCAAACACCGGGACGCCCATCTGCCGAAACATGGTCGAGACGGCAGACTTACCCATGCCAATCGATCCAGTGAGGCCAATGCGGATCATGCCAAGAGCCTTTCCCGCAGATCCTCATCCCGATCGCGCGGCGGCGCGGCCCCAAAGAAGAGTTCAAAAGCAATGGCCGCCTGCCCGACCAGCATGTCCAACCCATCTACGATCTGAAGGTCCCGAGCGTCGGCAGCCTGAAGCAGCGGCGTCATCAAGGGCGCATAGACAATATCATAGACCAAAGCGTCTTCGGGTAGGGGGGAAAGGTCGGGCGCGAAGGCGGGCTGCCCCACCATGCCAAGCGAGGTGGTGTTGACCAGCAATTGTGCGGGCGGAATTGCCGATTCGATGGGGCGAACATCGCCCTTCAGGCCAAATCGTGCCAAGAGCGCGGCCCCCTTTAATGGGTTCCGCGCGAGCAATGTGACTGGCCCAGCCCCGACCCGAGACAAAGTAAAGAGGACAGCATGGGCGGCCCCGCCCGTGCCAACAACAACAACAGGCGCACCCGCCAAAGGCAAATCTGCAATCGGGCCGTAAAAGCCCCCGGCATCCGTGTTGGTGCCAAACAGGCCACCCTGATCATCGCGCGCAATGGTGTTCATCGCCCCAATGCTGGCCCGCACATCGCCGGGATCAGCCACATGATCCATCACCGCAATTTTATGGGGCAAGGTGACATTGCACCCCCGCCAATCGGGGTCCTGTGCCCGACGCGCGATGAAATCCGCCAGCGCGTCCGGCGTCACGTGCGTGGCCCGATAGTCAGCGTCAAGGCCAAGCGCTTCCAACCAAAATCCATGAATTAACGGAGATTTGGAATGGCTGATGGGGTCGCCAATGACCTCGGCATAGGGTCTGCTCATTGCGGTGCTATTCCCGCTTCCCTCAAAAAAGCCAATAGGGGCAAAAGCGGCAGGCCAATAATTGTCGCGTGATTGCCCTCGACCCGCTCAAATAACTGGATGCCGCGCCCTTCGATCCGATATCCGCCGACGCCAGACAATAGGCCCTCGCCCTCTTGGTGCAGATAGTCCGTGATGAAGTCGCGCGAAAGCGGGCGCATCGTCAGCCGCGCCTCTTCAACATGGCTCCAGATAACGGCTCCATCTCGAACAACAGCCATGGCCGCAAACAAGCTGTGCGTGCGGCCCGACAGAGTGGCAAGCTGCTCTGCCAACGCGGCCAGCGACGGCGCTTTGTCAAACATCACGCCATCGTCGAGCGCCAATGTTTGGTCGCAGCCGAGGATGAAATCGCCAGGTCGTTCCAAGGAAACAGAGCGGGCCTTTGCCTCTGCCAACCCCAAAGCCAAAGCGCGGGCGTCGGCGCCTGCTGCTTTCAGCTTCGCCTTTTCAGTCTCTTCATCGCAGAGCGCCGTCATGGCCTGATGCGATATCCCCGCTTGGGTGAGCAGCGCCCGCCGACCTGCGCTTTGTGACGCGAGGATCAGAGTCATTCGGAGGCGCCCTTGCGTTCGCCATGAAGGTTGATGATCGCGGCCGCCGCCTCTTCAATCGAGCGACGCGTCATATCGATGACGGGCCAATCATTATCGGCAAACATGCGCCGGGCGTATGCGACTTCCCGCGTGACCGCCTCTTGATCGACATAGTCCGTATCGGGCGCCTGATTCAACGCGAGCAGACGGTTGCGGCGGATCTGCACCAGCCGCTCTGGATTGGTCACCAGACCAACAACCAAAGGCTTGTGCAGGCGATAGAGCAAATCCGGTGGCGGGCTTTCCACGACAATGGGGATGTTAGCGGTCTTATAGCCGCGATTGGCAAGATAGATGGAGGTGGGTGTTTTGGAACTGCGCGACACACCAGCGAGAATGATATCCGCCTCTTCCCAATTTTCCCAGTTCAAGCCGTCATCATGGGCAATGGTAAACTGAATGGCCTCCACACGTGCGAAATATGCGTCGTCCAACAAATGTTGGAGGCCGGGCCGGGCTTTAAGGGGTTTGCCAAGCACTTCGGACAAGGCATGCAGCACCGGATCAATTGCGCCCACATAAGGCAAGCCAAGTGCAGCGCAGCGTTGCTCCAACGCCACCCGAATATCCGCATTCACAATTGTGAAAAGAACCAAACCGGGGTTCTGGGCAATGTCGGCCATAATCCGATCGACATGGCGCGGGGTGCGCACCATAGGCCAATAATGCCTTACGGGTTCGACATCATCAAATTGTGCCAAGGCAGCCTTGGCAACGGTTTCCAGTGTCTCACCCGTTGAGTCTGAAACCAAGTGAAGATGCAGTCGAGACACGCCATTCGCCCATTGTGGAAAAGCCTGGGGACGGGGCTAGCGGAAAGCCGTTGAGAAGCGCAAGGCCGACAATCTCAGCGCGTTCACGGAATAATGCCCACAGGGTTATGAACATTGAGCCCTTATCATCCCCAATTGTGGATAATGGGGACAGAAAAAGGCGACTCTCGCCAGCATCGCAGAGGTGAGAGAGTCAAGTTGGGGGTAAAAGCCGCTGAGCAACTTTATTCCCACTTCCAAGCGACCAACAATTATCTACAACCTTTCAGAGTCTTTAATTATTGAATAGGGGGAGAGCATGATGACCCCGATTTCAAAGCCTTTGCTCAGCGTGCTGAAAGGCACGAAGACCAACACCCTCCCTTTATGGCTCATGCGCCAAGCTGGACGCTATCTGCCCGAATATCGCGCGCTTCGGGCCGAAAAGGGCGGATTTCTGGAATTGGTGCATGATAGTGCGGCAGCGGCCGAGGTCACGATGCAGCCCATTCTGCGCTTTGGTTTTGATGGGGCCATTCTCTTTTCCGATATTTTGGTCATTCCGCATGCCTTGGGTCAGGACCTTTGGTTTGAAACGGGTGAAGGGCCGCGGCTTGCGCCCAAGCTGGTGGATACAAGCTTGAGCGCCCTTCAACGCCTGCCAGAGCGTCTGTCCCCGGTGATTGAGACAGTGCGTCAGGTGAAAGCAGCCTTGCCCTCCCAAACAACCTTTTTGGGCTTTGCCGGAAGCCCTTGGACGGTTGCGACCTATATGGTGGCTGGACAGGGCAGCCGGGAACAGGCCGAGACGCGTCGGTTTGCCTATCGGGACCCCAAAGCCTTTAAGGAGATCATCACGGCAATTGCCGATCTCACGGTAGAGTATTTGTCCGATCAAATCGAAGCAGGCGTGGATGCCGTGCAATTGTTCGACAGCTGGTCGGGAAGCTTGAGCCCGCAGCAATTTGAACATTGGGTGATTGCGCAGACGGTGCGGATTATTTCAAAACTCAAAGCCCGCCACCCACATGCCGTCATTATTGGCTTTCCAAAAGGCGCTGGCGGCAAGCTTCCTGCTTATGCGCGCGAAGTGGGTGCAGATGCCATTGGTCTGGATGAGACAGTTGATCCCAATTGGGCGCATCACAACCTTCCCAAGGATTTGCCGGTTCAAGGTAATCTGGATCCCTTAGCGCTGATTACAGGCGGCGAAATACTCGATCAGGCGATCACAAGGATTATTGACGCCTTTCAGGACCGCCCGCATATTTTCAATCTGGGCCATGGCATTTTGCCAGATACGCCAATCACGCATGTAGAAGCGCTGGTGGCGCGGATCCGCGGAGAGAAAAGATCATGATTGAGGCGATGATCGGGATTTTGGGCAATGCCTATCTCTGGGTAAAGGCAGGGCACATCATCTTCGTCATCTTCTGGATGGCTGGTCTGTTCATGCTGCCGCGCTTTTTTGTCTATCATCAAGAAGCTGAAGCCGGCAGCGTTGAAGAGCAGAAATGGATTGAGCGCGAAGACCGACTGCTGCGTATCATCCTCAAGCCATCAATCATGATTGTCTGGATATTTGGGCTGGCGCTGGCGCTGGATACGGGAAGTTTTGCGCAAGGCTGGTTTCATCTCAAACTGGTCGCTGTGCTGATCTTGTCTGGCTATCATGGCTGGATGGTCAGCTATGCGCGCAAACTCCATGCCGGGCAGAGGACGCTCTCGGGCCGGACGTTGCGGATAGTGAATGAAGTGCCGGGCATGGCTGCGGCGCTCATTGTCATCTTGGCGATCGTTAAACCTTTTTGAAGGCTTTGCCTCTCGGCAAGCTGTCTTGACTTGGGGCCTGGGCCCGCTTAGGACTGCTTCACCGCTGGGCCGCTCGTGCCGTTATCAGCAGCCTTCATCCTCATTTAGTGCTGTCGCGGTTTTCCATTTATTTTACCCGGACTGATTTGCCATGATGCACCTGAAACAACTCAAGAAGAAAACCCCCGCGGAACTGGTCGAAATGGCCGAAGAACTGGGTGTTGAGGGCGCATCGACCCTGCGCAAACAGGATATCATGTTTGCGATCCTCAAGGTTGAGGCAGAAAATGGGGAAGAGATTATCGGCGAAGGCACGATTGAAGTGCTGTCCGATGGTTTTGGCTTTTTGCGCGCGCCGGAATCCAATTATCTGGCAGGTCCGGACGATATTTACGTCTCGCCCAATATGGTGCGCAAATATGGCCTGCGCACAGGCGATACGGTTGAAGGCGAAATTCGCGGGCCCAAAGACGGCGAACGCTATTTCGCGCTGACAACAATTCGATTAATCAACTTTGATGATCCCGATGTGGTGCGTCACCGCGTTAATTTTGACAATTTGACGCCGCTTTACCCGGATGAACGTCTGAAACTCGACACGCTCGACCCGACCGTCAAAGATAAGTCAGCTCGCGTCATCGACATCATCTCACCGCAAGGTAAAGGCCAACGTGCGTTGATCGTGGCCCCGCCGCGCACTGGCAAAACCGTGTTGCTGCAGAATATGGCAAAGGCCATTACCGACAATCACCCGGAAGTTTTCTTGCTGGTGCTGCTCGTCGATGAGCGCCCGGAAGAAGTCACCGATATGCAGCGCTCTGTGAAGGGGGAGGTGATTTCCTCAACCTTTGATGAACCGGCCTCGCGGCACGTTCAGGTCGCCGAAATGGTGATTGAAAAGGCCAAGCGTCTGGTGGAGCATAAGAAGGATGTGGTCATCCTGCTGGACTCGATCACCCGTCTTGGTCGTGCGTATAACACGGTTGTCCCATCGTCGGGCAAGGTGCTGACGGGCGGCGTGGATGCCAATGCGCTGCAGCGGCCAAAGCGCTTCTTCGGCGCGGCACGCAACATTGAAGAAGGCGGGTCCTTGTCCATCATCGCAACCGCGCTGATCGATACGGGCAGCCGCATGGATGAAGTGATTTTTGAAGAATTTAAGGGCACGGGCAATTCAGAAATCGTGCTGGATCGCAAGGTTGCCGATAAGCGCATCTTCCCAGCGCTCGATGTCGGTAAATCAGGCACGCGTAAGGAAGAATTGCTGGTCGAAAAAGACAAGCTCAGCAAAATGTGGGTGCTGCGCCGCATCCTCATGCAAATGGGTACCGTCGATGCGATGGAATTCCTGCTCGATAAGATGCGGGATTCCAAAACCAATGAAGATTTCTTCGATAGCATGAACCAGTAAATCTGTGGGGTTTGACGTGAGCTTTGATCTTTTTCAGCTTGTTTCTGCCGGCGCACCCGCGCTTGGCGGATTTGGGGATATTTGGGGACATATTGTCTCCGATTTTTCCAACATCACCCAACCTGCGGCCTTTGCGGCTTTTGTGCAGGTGTTGCTGATCGATCTGGTTTTGGCCGGGGATAATGCAATTGTTGTGGGCGCATTGGCGGCAGGCTTGCCCGCCGAGCAACGCCGCCGTGTTATTATCATTGGTGTGGTCGCCGCTCTTGTTCTGCGGATCATCTTTGCGCTTACAGTCAGCTGGCTCTTGGGCATTGTTGGGCTGGTGCTGGCGGGCGGCTTGCTCCTTCTCTGGGTAGCGTGGCGCATGTACCGCGATCTTCATGCGCACAGCCCGGCGGAATCGCCCGGGTCGCCTGAAATCGCCGGGGATGAAGACAGCGGCATTCCTGCCGCCAAAAGCTTTGCGGCCGCCGCCTGGTCGGTTGCGATTGCCGATGTGTCGATGAGCCTCGACAATGTTCTTGCTGTTGCGGGGGCCGCGCGCGAGCATCCGGGCATTTTGATTCTCGGCTTGATTTTTGCCGAGGCGCTCATGGGTATCGCGGCCAATATCATTGCCAAATACATTGAGCGTTATCGCTGGATCGCTTGGTTTGGTCTGGCTGTGATTGTCTATGTGGCGCTTAAGATGATTTGGGAGGGTTTTCACGAAATCCAACCCCATGTCATGGCATTGGCTGGAGCATAACCTCGGCAAACTATTGTCAGAAAAGCGTTTTCGTGTAGCCTGAGGGCATTCGAAACATTGTCTTTTCAGCAGCCCTGCTCCTTTGTGCCCTTATTGGGCTTGCCCCGGGTGGCGCGCTGGCTGCTCCTGTCACTGGCTTTTCCTATGGCATGCCAAAACTGCCCGTACCAAATCCAGCCTTAAGCCGCCACCTTCAGCAGGACCGGGCGAAAGTCTATCGGGACTATGCCGCGCTATTTGCCGACCTAGATCTTAGCGAAGAGGATCTCAGCGGCTATGAGAGTACGACCAATTGGATGGTCGACAGTATTTTGCCGGGGGTAACTGTGCTTTTGGCGGGGCGATCCAGCTATACGGGCGGCGCACATGGCTATGCCTTTGTGGATAGCCTGATTTGGGACAGCAAGGCCGGGCTGCCGGTCAGCTTTGCGGGTTTGTTCACCAACCTCGCCGTTGCGCGTGCATTGCTTAACCCGTCTTATTGTCGCGCGCTTGATCGGGAACGCCTTGCCCGCCGGGGAGAGCCCACGCCCAAGGATGATATGTTCGGCGCCTGCCCCGATTTGTTCAAAGAGGCTGAAGCCTATCCTGCCAAGCCGGTGTACGGAAAATATAGCCGGATTGCGATCAGCCTTGCCCCCTATGTGGCTGGCCCCTTTTCCGAGGGCAGTTATGATTTGGAGATTGTCATGCCCAAAGGTCTCAAGTTGCTCGTCAAACCACAATATCAGGCGCTGTTTCCCGGTTAATCGGGCCTCACTCAGCCCAAATAGGTCCGGAAAAACGCCTGTGTGCGGCCATCGGCAAGCTGTGCGCCAGCGTCATCTCGGCGATTGCCCATCTCCGCGGCAAAGCCGTGATCCAACCCCTCATAATCATGCAGGGTGACGCGCGGGTTCTGCCCCAATCCGG
Source organism: Chakrabartia sp. (assembly GCA_046091025.1). Taxonomy (GTDB): domain Bacteria; phylum Pseudomonadota; class Alphaproteobacteria; order Sphingomonadales; family Sphingomonadaceae; genus Aquisediminimonas. Next base: position 13,113 of record JBJTAW010000247.1, read on the forward strand.
CATGGATGGCGGCCTGCGCTTCTGGCCCAACAAAAGGGTCGTCGGTTGGAATGTGGAGCATCAGTGGCTTTGCAATTGCATTGCTTTCGCCGAGCATGGTGTCGATCATCACGCCATAATAGCCGACCGCGCAGTCAATGTCGGTGCGCGTGGCGGCCAGATAGGCAAGCCTGCCGCCCAAACAATATCCGACACAGCCAACCTGCGCGACGGGGGGATTTGCATCTAACCCATGGCGGATGGCTTTGATCGTGGCCTCTATATCGATCACGCCCTCATCGGCACCATAACGCTGAAAATACCCAAAAGCCTCGTTGAGCTCAGCCTCCACATCAGGGTTGAGTTCAACGCCCGGCGCAAAGCGCCAGAAGAGATCAATGGCAACGGCGAGATAGCCTTGTGTCGCCCATGTGTTGCATTTGCGCCTGATACCTTCATTCACCCCGAAGATTTCGGGGATCACGATGACTGCGGCCTTCGCCGAGGCGTCGGGGGCGGCAACATAGGCGTTCATCTCACCAATTTTGGTCATGCTTATATCAATCTCGTCCTTTTCTCTTGGGGAAGTTGGGCATATTCATAATCAAGTAACCAGGTTTTTGTTCTGGGGCCGTCTCCCGCCGAATAATACTCAGGCCCTGCGGCCGATGTCACGCGGTGGCACGGGATTATGATGGGAAAGGCATTGGTCTTGCACGCTTGGCCCACGGCACGCGCGATGGACCCGGTTGCGTCGGCGACGGCGCCATAAGTGTATGTCTCGCCAAAGGGGATGGCCGCAATGCCCGCCCGAAGTCGCGCAGCCTCTGGCTGTAGGAGGGGGGCCAAGGGCAGGTCAAATTCCTGTCGCCCGCCTGAAAACCAGTCGGAAAGCTGGGCAATGGCCTGTGCCAAAATGGGGTGGGATATATCCCCCGGTCCCGCTGAACCGGGGTCGTTGGTCGCAATTTTTAGGCCAAGCAAATGGGCATCATCGGCGTGCACGATGATGGTTCCCAAGGGGCTGGTGAAACAGGCTGTTGCGGTCGGACGGCGCATGGCGCACAAATGGCCTCAATTCACCGCCTGCTCAAGGGAGTAACCGGCATGAAATTCAACATTGAAGTGGACTGCACCCCCGAAGAGGTGCGCCGCCTGATCGGCCTGCCCGACCTGACTGAGGTGCATGAGGTCTATCTCACCCAGATGAAGGACATGATGACCAAGGGCATGACCCCAGACACAATGGAGTCGATGATGCGCAGCTGGATGCCTGGGGGTGCCGCCAGTATGGATTTCATGCGCGATCTGGTGTCCGGCTTGTCCACCGCACCGAAGCGGGATTGAGCTTGCCCGCCAAACATGACCCAGACTGACACCATCTTTGCGCTGTCCAGCGGTCAGCCTCCTGCTGGAATTGCGATTATCCGGATCAGCGGGCCAGAGGCTGGCTGGGTGCTGGATGTGCTCGCTGGAGGCCGCCCAGAGCCACGTCAGGCCGTTTATCGACGCTTTCGAGATATTGGGGGGGCGCCACTCGATGATGGCCTGGCGCTCTGGTTTCCGGGCCCCAAGAGCGCCACGGGCGAAGATCTGGCCGAACTGCATGTCCATGGCGGTCGCGCGGTTGTGGCAGCGATTCTCAACACTCTGGGGGGGATGGAGCGGTGTCGCCCAGCCCAGGCGGGGGAATTCACCCGGCGTGCGCTGGAGAATGGCCGGATCGACCTGACCGAGGCTGAAGGGCTTGCCGATCTTTTGGCGGCAGAAACAGAGGCGCAGCGCCAATCCGCCCTTGCGCTGGCCGAAGGCGGGTTGGGGCATTTGGTCGCCGCGTGGGAGAAGCAACTTCTCATTGAGAGTGCGCGCGTTGAAGTTTTGCTCGATTTTGCGGATGAGGGCGATGTGGCCGAGTCTGGCCATGACATAGGGCCGCTTGAGCAGCTTGTCGCCGCCTTGTCGGCGCTTCGTATGGCTCCGCCGGCGGAACGTCTGCGCGATGGCGTTCGGGTCGTGTTGGCAGGCCCACCAAATTCCGGAAAGTCTAGTCTTTTCAATTATTTAATTGGTCGGGAGGCGGCTATTGTGACGCCCATTGCCGGTACCACGCGGGATCGGATAGAGGCGCCAGTGGCGATGGAGGACATCCCCCTTTTGCTCATCGATACAGCAGGTTTGCGCGAAGATGCGACGGATGCGGTCGAAATAATTGGTATTGAACGATCGAGCGAAGCAATGGTGGGTGCAGACATATTGCTCTGGCTTGGCCCCGCGGTAGAGGCCCCGGCGGGGGCGCTTGTTTTGGCCGCAAAATGCGATTCCGGGTCTGTTGGCCCCGGCCTTCTTATCTCTTCTGTAACGGGTGAGGGGATGGATGTTTTGCGGACGACTTTGCTGGAACGCGCGCGCGCGCTGTTGCCGCGCCCCGGTGCGCTGGCGCTCAATGCACGTCATCGGGAGATTCTGGCTGAGGTGGAGCAATGGATCTCCAACGCCATTCAGTCTGAGGACTTGCTTGTTCGCGCCGAATCCTTGCGCCTTGCGCGCGCGCGGCTGGATAGGCTCACCGGACGATCTGGGGTGGAGTCGATGCTCGATGCGTTGTTCGGGGCCTTTTGCATTGGCAAATAGGCCGCAAGTTTCACGTGAAACAGATTTGACCTGCGGCGCGCGGGTGCGTAGCGGCGGGGCATGACTCGGTCTTTTGATGTTCTGGTGATTGGCGGCGGCCATGCGGGTTGCGAAGCGGCGGCGGCCGCGGCGCGGATGGGCGCGCGCACGGCCCTGGTCAGCTTTGACCGGCAGATGATTGGCGCCATGTCGTGCAATCCCGCCATTGGCGGGTTAGGGAAGGGACATTTGGTCCGTGAAGTCGATGCCTTTGACGGCATTCTAGCGCGCGCCGCAGATGCCGCAGCCATCCATTATCGCATGCTCAATGGATCCAAGGGCGCTGCCGTGCAGGGTCCGCGCATTCAGGCGGATCGTGCGTTGTTCAAGGCGGCCATCCACAATTTGTTGGCGGCGCAGGACGGATTGGAAATTATCGAGGGCGAAGCGCAACGTCTGTTCATTGCGAATGGCATGGTCACGGGTCTCGCTCTGGCCGATGGAACCGAGCTGACGGCGCGCGCCGTGGTTTTGGCGACGGGTACGTTTCTCAACGGTATGATGTTCTGTGGGGAGCGGCTCGATACGGGCGGCCGTCTCGGCGAAGCGGCAGCCATTTCCCTTGGAGCGCCATTGCGCGCGCTCGACTTGCCCATTGGTCGATTGAAGACGGGGACGCCCCCGCGCCTCGATGGGCGCACGATTAACTGGGCTGTGTTGGATCGCCAGGAGTCGGATGGTGAAAGCTGGACCTTCTCCGATCTCACACCGCAGCGCGCCGTGCCGCAGCTTTGGTGTGCCATCACCCGCACGAACCCCGAAACGCATGCCGTGATTCGTGCTGCGCTCGACCGGTCGCCGCTTTTCTCCGGCGCGATTGAGGGGCAGGGCCCGCGCTATTGCCCGTCGATCGAGGATAAGTTCCACCGTTTTGGCGACCGTGATGGCCATCAGGTGTTTCTGGAGCCGGAGGGGCTGGATGACCCCTTGGTCTATCCGAATGGCATTTCGACCTCCTTGCCTGGCGACGTCCAGCTGGCCTTTTTGCGCACGATGAAGGGGCTGGAACAGGTCGAGATCGCGCAACCCGGCTATGCTGTGGAATATGATCATATTGATCCGCGCGCTTTGGCCCAGACGCTGGAGATACGGTCGCTGCCGGGGGTGTTCTGCGCTGGGCAGATTAATGGCACGACCGGCTATGAGGAAGCATCGGCACAAGGGTTGGTCGCGGGGTTAAATGCAGCGGCCCAGGCTCTTGGACGTGCGCCGCGGCAGCTTGACCGGGCGAGCTCCTATATTGGGGTGATGATCGATGATCTGGTGTTGCAGGGCATTACTGAACCCTATCGGATGCTGACCGCGCGCGCCGAATATCGCCTGCGTCTGCGCGCGGATAATGCGGCAACGCGCTTGACGCCGCTTGCTCTGGAGATGGGCTGTCTCTCGCCCACCCGTCGGGATTGGTTTGTTTCACGTGAAACACAGCGGATGGCTCTGCGGAAGGCGTTGGAGTGCAATGTTACGGGGTCAGCCCTTGCCGATTTGGGCCTCGACGTGCGGGAGCCGGGACAGAAGCAAAGCCTATTCAGTTGGATGCGGTTCATAACCCTAAGCCAAGCTCAGCTCGCGACACTCTGCCCAGAGGCGGCGTTTTGCTCCAAAGCCATCATCGATGAACTGGCCGAGGATGCGCGCTATGCGCCCTATATCGCCCGGCAAGAGGCTGAAATACGAGAGATGCGCGCCAATGATAGCATTTCGCTCCAAGATGTTGATTTCACCTCCGTTTCTGGATTGTCCAATGAGATGGTTGAACGCTTGAATGCCGCCCGTCCGGCAACGCTTGGTGCGGCGGAGCGGGTGCGGGGGATTACGCCCGCCGCACTTGCAGCAATTCTTGTTCAGGCCAAAAGGCGCGCTGCATGACGGAAGAGGAGGCCCAGCGCTGGCTCGTCGAGGCACTGGGTGTTTCACGTGAAACATTAGATCAGCTCGAAGCGTATCGCCGTCTGGTGCTTGAAGAATCCGAGAATCAGAATCTGATCGCCAAATCCACGGCAGGCGTCTTCTGGGCCCGCCACATTGTCGACTCGGCCCAATTGCTACACCATGCGGACGGCGCACGGGCGGGGGACTGGCTCGATCTTGGCGCGGGCGCGGGCATGCCGGGGATCGTCATCGCCGCCCTTGATGGACGGCCCGTCCATATGGTGGAGGAGCGCAGGGGCCGCATCGTCTTTCTCAACCGCTGCGTGGATGAGCTTGGTCTGGACAATGCCCGGGTGCACGGATGCAAGGTTGAGGCCCTGCGGCTCGCACCCGCTGCAATCATCAGCGCTCGAGCTTTTGCGCCGTTGCCAAAGCTTCTCAAACTGGCGCATCCATTCTCCACCCCCAAAACGATTTGGATCCTCCCAAAAGGCCGAAAGGCGCGGGAAGAGGTGGAAAATGTCAAACAAGCATGGCAAGGTGTGTTTGACGTGAAACAGAGCATCACCGACGCCGAAGCCGCAATTGTTGTGGCCAAAGGCGTCAGGAAGGACGCAAGACCATGATCCGGGTGGCTATCGCAAATCAAAAGGGCGGCGTCGGGAAAACCACGACGGCAATTAATCTTGCGACGGCGCTGGCCGCCATTGGATGGCGCGTGCTCCTCATCGACTTTGATCCGCAGGGAAATGCGTCGACGGGCTTAGGCGTCACGCATGGGGACCGTGCGCAATCCAGCTATGATGTGCTGCTGGGAGAGGTAACGCCGCTGGAGGCGGCCACAGCGTCGCGCATCCCCGGGCTGGATGTCATCCCAGCGACCGTTGATCTCTCTAGTGCCGAAATTGACTTGATCGCAATGGAACAACGTACCCATCGGCTGAAACATGCGCTGTATGCCGTGCCGGACGGTCATTGGGACATTGCCATTATTGATTGTCCTCCTTCATTGGGGCTGTTGACGGTCAATGCGTTGGTTGCCGCCCAATCTTTGCTCGTGCCGCTGCAATGTGAATTTTTCGCGCTCGAAGGGTTGAGCCAGCTTCTGCAAACTTTTGAGCGGGTGCGCGCCAGCCTCAATCCCAATTTGTCGATCCTGGGCGTTGTGCTGACCATGTATGATCGCCGCAATCGCCTGACGGAACAGGTGGCGGATGATGTGCGGGCCTGTTTGGGGGATTCGGTGTTCACAACGGTCATCCCGCGCAATGTCCGCCTATCCGAAGCGCCGAGCCACGGCCTGCCTGCCCTGATTTATGATCATCGTTGTTCCGGCTCTGAAGCCTATATGGCCTTGGCTAAAGAAGTGATGAGCCGTCTTCCCAAACAGAAAGTTGCCGCATGAGCGAAGATCAAGCTCTTCCCAAGAAACGTACGGGTCTTGGCCGGGGATTATCCTCTCTTTTGGGAGAGATTCAGGCGGATACGGCCGTTGCTGTGTCGGGCCGGGCGGATGCGGGCGTGCCCTTGCCCGATGGCGTACGCCTTGTGCCTGTCGCCAGCCTCCAGCCGCTGCCCAATCAGCCGCGCCGCAATTTTGATGAGGATGCGCTGGATGAACTGGCGCGCTCCGTCACTGCCTTAGGGGTGCTCCAACCCATTGTTGTGCGGGATTTGGGCGGGCAGTATCAGATTGTTGCTGGTGAACGTCGTTGGCGGGCCGCGCAGCGCGCAAAACTCCACCAAATCCCTGTAATTGTTAAACAATTTGATGATCGTACGGCACTTGAAATTGCTCTGGTTGAAAATATTCAGCGCGAACAGCTGAATGCCTGGGAAGAGGGCGAAACCTATCGCCGGTTGATTGATGATTACGGCCATAGCCAAGAGGAGCTGGGTCGGGTCGTCGGAAAATCGCGCAGCCATATCGCCAATCTCATGCGCTTACGGAACCTTCCGGTGCGGGTGCATGGCTGGCTTGTCTCTGGCGAATTGACGATGGGCCATGTCCGCGCGCTCCTGCAATGCGAAGACCCAGAAGGGGTGGGGCGCGAGGTGATTGCGCGCGGCCTTTCGGTTCGCGAAACCGAGGCGCTGGCGAAGAAGAAAAAGCCGGGTGCGCGCAAAGCGCCGACCTCGGGCTCTGGTCGCGACGCGGATGTGGAGGCGCTGGAGCGTCAGTTGAGCGATCAGATCGGCCTCAAGGTTCGCATTGCGCACGGCGCGCGCGGCGGGGCCGTGACGCTGGCTTATTCTTCGCTCGATCAGCTGGACTTAATCTGCCAGCGTTTGTCAGGGGAACGGATTTAATCCGTCAACAGCCCGGCCCTCACATCGGGCCAGCGGCGGGCTTTGCTGGTTTTGTTTCTTCTAACAGCTTCAAGATGACTGCAGAGCGCGTATCCCGCCGAGCATAATCCAATGCGGACATGCCCGCTGCACGGTCCGTGCGGGCAGGATTGGCACCAGAGGCCAACAACAGCCGCACCATCGCCAAATCGCGCTGCTGCACCGCCAAAATCAAGGCTGTTTCGCCTTGGCCATTGGTCGCATCCACCTGCGCTCGGCGCTTCAACAGCATGTCTGCCGCCTCAACAAAGCCGATTTGGGTGGCCGCGATCAAGGGCGTATTGCCATCCCGGTCGCGGATATCGGCCTTTGCTCCGCGCGCCAGCAAAAAGGCGAGCCAAGTTGCATCCCGCCGCTTCACAACAATGTGAAGCGCGGTTTCGCCGGTTGAGACGTCGCGCGTATCGACGATGACCGTCCCCGGCTTGCTCAACAGGTCGGTCGCTTTGCTGCCATCACGATCGCGGACGGCCTTTAAGAAATTATAGCTGTCTGAAAATTGGGCGCTGGCCATAGTTGGCCAGAGCAGACAGAGCGCAAAAACTGTGGCGATAATTTTCTTCATATTGATCGGCCCAAAGAAGCGGTTAATCCCTGCTTGCGTCCCTCGATCTAGCAGAGCAAAGCTGACCCTGCCATGACCAAATTCACGACTTTTGCCGCCGCCGCCCTTATTCTGTCGCTCACAGCCTGTGGCGGTTTCGCGCCGGATGCCGGTCCCCCGCCCTTAGAAGGGGCGCGCATGGGCGGTGCGTTCAGCCTGATCAATCAGGATGGGAAAACCACAACGGAGAAGGATTTTGCGGGCAAATATCGGCTGATCTATTTTGGCTATACATTTTGCCCGGATATCTGCCCGGTTGATGCGCAGCTGATGGGGCAGGCGATTAAGTTGTTTGAACAAGAGGATAGGGCGCGCGCGATGAAGGTCGTCCCGATCTTCATCTCCGTTGATCCCGCGCGCGATACGCCTGCTGTTGTGAAGCAATTTGTCTCTAACTTTCACCCGCGCATGGTTGGCCTGACAGGGAGTGTCGCCCAAATTGATGAGATGGCGCAGCGTTATGGCGTCGCCTTCATGCGGGAAAAGCCCAATGCGCAAGGCGCCTATCTGGTCAATCATGCCCGGATGATTGTGCTCTATGGCCCGCAAGGGGAGCCCATTGCCATTATGCCGCAGGGCGATGACCCCAGGGCTATCGTCGCCGAACTCGCCCGCTGGGTGCGATAGGCGCGCTCGTGGCTGGCCGCTATTGGGAAGATAAGCCGTTGGAGGCGCTTGACCGGGCGCAATGGGAATCTTTGTGCGATGGCTGTGGTCGATGCTGCCTCCACAAGCTGGAAGATGAAGATACGGGCGATATTTACCCCACCAATGTCGCCTGTCGTTTGCTCGATCGGGGCACGGGCCAATGTTCTGATTATCGCAACCGATTTGCCCAAGTGCCCGATTGTATCCGCCTGACGCTCGCCAAATTGGATAATTTGGAATGGCTACCACCGACCTGCGCCTATGTGCGCCGGGCCAAGGGAGAGGCTTTGCCCGATTGGCATTATCTTGTCTGTGGGGATCGCGAGGAGATCCATAGGCGCGGCATGTCCACCCGGGGGTGGACCGTCTCAGAAATTGATGCAGGCGATCTGCAAAACCATATTGTTGAGCGTTGGCCGGGCGAGGACGCATGATCGACGGGCTGGAAAGTGTCCGCAAGGCCAATGCCCGGCGCATGAAATTGTCGGTCGATCCGCGCACAGGCCAGGTTCGGCTGGTCTTGCCACACAAAGCTCCCCTTGCCGCCGCGCTGACCTGGGCAGAACAACATGAGGGCTGGATCGCGCGGCAAAAGGCCCGCATGCCCGATCCTTGGCCGATCCTGCCGGGCATGTCCGTGCCTATTGGGGACGCCACCTACACGCTAGATTGGGCGCAAAGCCACCCCCGTACGCCGCGCATAGAGGGTGCGCAGATTCTGATTGGCGGGCCTGTTGATGTGATGCCCAATCGCTTGCTGCGCTGGTTGAAAGCTGAGGCGCGGACGCTGCTGGATCAGGAAACACGGGACATTGCGGCGCAGCGGGATATTTCTATCGCAACCGTATCGGTCGGTGATCCCCGTTCCCGTTGGGGCAGTTGTTCGGGCAGTGGCGATATCCGTTATAGTTGGCGGCTCATTTTGGCGCCGGATTTTGTCCGCCGGGCAACCGTTGCGCATGAAGTGGCGCATCGCATCCATATGGATCACAGCCGCAACTTTCATCGGCTGGCAAAGCAGTTATTTGGCGCGGATCACGCGCCTGCTCGCGATTGGCTGCGGCATAATGGCGCGCGGCTTTACTGGTTCGGGCGGGACGGCTGAGGCGGCGTGCGCCGGATGGGTTGGGCATCGCGCCGGGTCGCCTCATCAATGACGCGCTGATATTCCGCATCTTCATCGGTGACCTGCCCGACATCGCCTATGCCATCCAGAGTTTGATCTACGCCATTGCCCAATTCACCTAGATAGGCTTCCTCATCGGTTTCCAAAATCCATTCGGGCAAGGTGACTTCGGTTTCAAACTTTTCCACCGGGCGATTGGCCACCGCGCGCTGCATGAAGGCGGCAAAGACGGTTGCGGGTGCGCGTCCACCCTGAAGCCCGGGAACGGGCTTGGCATCATCACGGCCCATCCAGACGCCCGTTGTGATCCCGCTTGAAAAGCCAAGGAACCAACCATCTTTGTTGGATGAGGTTGTCCCCGTCTTCCCCGCAACAGGCCGCCCGATTTGCGCCGCGCGTCCCGTCCCGGCGCTGACGGCGGTTTGCATCATGTCAGTCATGCCGGCGGCAACCCAAGGATCAATCAGCTGCAGATCTTCTTGAGCGGGGCGTTCATAGAGCAGGCGGCCAGAGGGTGTTGTGACCTTAACAATGCCATAGGGCGTCACGGATTTGCCCTTGGCCTGCACGGTGGCAAAGGCCTTTGCCATATCAATGAGCCGGACGTCCGATTTGCCCAACACCATAGAGGGCTGGGTATTGATCGGTGTGGTCAGGCCAAGTCGCCGCGCAATGGCGGCCACGGCAGGTGTCCCCACTTGCTGGCCAATTTGCGCGGCAATGGTGTTGACTGAATTGGTAAAGGCGGTGCGCAGCGTCATTTCGCCGCGATATTCCTTGGTGTTGTTGCGCGGGCTCCAGCCATCAATGGTGATGGGTTCATCCACCATTTTGCTGTCGGGCGTCATCCCGGCTTCGAGCGCGGCCAAATAGACGAACAGCTTAAAGGAGGAGCCGGGCTGGCGCACGGCCTGTGTGCCGCGGTTATAGATGGATGTCACATAGTCGCGCCCGCCAATCATCGCGCGCACAGCGCCATCCCGGTCGAGCGCGACAAGGGCTGCCTGCGCCGCCTCTGGCGTATATTTCAATATGGCGGCATCGGCGGCGGCCTGCATATCGCGATTAATGGTTGTCCACACGTCAATCGGCTCATCCGACTCTTCAATTAGGCCATCCAGCTGCGGGAGGGCCCAATCAGTAAAGTACCGCAGGCTATTCTGTTGAGGGCCAGCGGCCAGCTTCACCTGATCTGGACGTGCGGCGGCCGCAACGCTGGGGCTGATCACCCCGGCATCGGCCATGACGGAGAGGACGACGCGGGACCGGTCGAGCGCCGCCTTGGCATCGGCGGTGGGGGAATAGTTGGAAGGCGCCTTCACCAGCCCAGCGATGATTGCAGATTCTTCAAGGCTAAGCGTGGTCGCTGGATGATCGAAGAAACGGCGGGATGCCGCATCAATGCCATAAGCGCCGCCGCCAAAATAGACGCGATTGAGATAGAGCTCGAGGATGTCATCCTTGGAATATTTGGCTTCCATCGCGAAGGCGAGGATCATCTCACGCCCCTTGCGGCCAAAGGTGCGGGTATTGGTTAAGAATAAGTTGCGGGCCAGCTGCTGGGTAATGGTGGAGCCACCCTGCGCCCAATGCCCGCGTTGCAGCCGCACCTGAATGGCCCGGAACAGGCCAATGGGGTCGACGCCGGGATGATAGCGAAAGCGACGATCTTCAACCGCCACCATGGCATCAACCATCACACCGGGAATGGTGCGATAGTCCACCCATTCCCCATAAATCGGGCCGAGAGAGAGGATGACGCGCCCGTCTTCTGCGCGCACACGCACGACTTGCCCCAGCGAGTCTCGCGTCCGCAATTCTTTAAAATCGGGGAGCGATGAATAGGCAAAACCCACAGCGCAGAGCAGGCCGAAGAGGATGATGCCGCCGCTGATCAGAGCCCAACGAAAGGCCCGCGCTAGAAAGCCGCGCTGCTGCGGCACTGGCGACGAAGGGGCAGGGGGGCGGGGACGCTTTGTAGCCATCGGGCTATTCTCTTAGGCGGTCCCGAGTCGGCGGGCAAGAACATGCGCCTAGTCCGCATCATTTCCTTCAAAATCGAGCGAGACACTGTTCATGCAGAACCGCAAGCCCGTCGGCTGTGGGCCATCGGGGAAGACATGGCCCAAATGACCGTCACACCGGGCACAGCGCACTTCAACACGCGCCATGCCATGGGTTCTATCCTCCACCATGGTCAGGGCATCGGTGCTGACCGGCGCATAAAAGCTGGGCCAGCCAGAGCCGGACTCATATTTGGCGTCGGACACAAACAGATCCGCCCCACAGCCGGAACAGCGATAAACGCCTGCGTCTTTGACGTCATTGAGCGCGCCGGAAAAGGCCCGCTCCGTCCCGGCTTGGCGCAGGACATGATATTGTTGCGGGGTCAGGCGCGCGCGCCATTCCTCATCGGTTAAAAGCAGCTTTTCCATAAGGGGCATCATGGCCGTGTCGGCGTCCGGCTTCAAGTCCGAACGCGCGTGGCGGCTGCCACCCAAGTCGCCATAGCCGGAAAGGCGCGCAAGACATGCGTGAGCATGGGTCCGCCCAGCCGCCCTTCGCCCCTATGCCAAACCCATGTGGCCAGCCCAACCGGGCCTGCCGTGCGCTTGGCAAATTGGTGCTGCCAGTCTTTGGCGGCGACCCCGGCCAGCCAAGCTTGTGCTGCATCCTCTCCGCTTGCCAGCGCAATGCCATTACCCTCACCCGCCAGCGACGGGATGACCGCGCATTGATCCCCCAGCCGATAGAGACCGTCTGGATCCTGTCTCTGCCGCCAGCCATAAGGTACATTGGCAACCGCATCGATGCGCGTGCGCGCGTCAAAGCCCGCCATTCTCTCGCCAAAATGGGGGTGGTCTGCCGCAAGTTGCCGCAGCAGCGCGGCTGGATCCCGCCTCGCCTCTGTCAGCAAGGATTTGCGCAGCGCAAGGCAGATATTGGCCGTCCCATCTTCTTGAAGTTCAACCCCCGCATAGCCTTTGTTAAAGACATGCAGTTCAATGGCATCGCCAATGAGGGCACGTGCAGCCGGACTGGTGGGGAGGCGCACGCGCAGGCCTAAGGCGGGGTCTACGTCTTCTCGGGGGCGTTCACACCCCTTCACATCCTGCTTGCCCGTGGCCAGAAACAGCTCTGACGATTGGGCGCGCACCGCATCCATATTTCGGATGGTCACGCCGCGCTCTAGGCCCGCGCCACACGCGACGGCTCTGGCGATCAGGGCGCTGTCCATCGCGTAGCGCGAGAGGCCATGGCCCGCTTGGGGCAGGGGCGCCTCGGCCAGACTTTGTCCGGAAAAGACGCGCAAGCGGGTGATGCGATGGCCCGAAATCTCAACGCCCAGGCGGGTGAGCGTTTCCATTGTCCGCCAGCTGACAAAGCCGCCGCACAAGGCGTCGCCAACCTCTGCCTCGCGTTCGAGCAAAAGCGGACGTGCGCCACCACTGGCCAGCGTAATGGCGGCGGCACAGCCCGCAGGCCCCGCGCCTATGATGATCGGATCTGTTCGACGCATAACCGAAGCGGAAAGGTGCGAAACACACGCGCGCCGCGCACGCCTGCATTGCTCAAGATCGGGGGCCATTCGGCCGGGCGATAGGAGCGCGCGATCGAGAGCTGCCCGTCTTCGCGCACAATGCGGTGCCAGCCCATGATCCGGGCGAGCAGGGTATAACCGAGATAGGCAAATATGTGGCGATGCAGATCATTGATGAACCAACCACATTTGGCCTCTGCGGACATGAAGCGCAAAAACGCAGTCAGCTGATCTTGGCTCATATGATGCGCAACCAGACTGGACAGGATCACATCCCAGCCTTGCCCGGCCAGATCGGCATAGTCGCCCGTTCGATAGTCTATGCCCATCTCATCTGGGGTTTGCGCCGCGGCAATGGCGGCGCTGCGAGGATTAAGATCAATTCCCGTGAGCGTGACGGGGATTTTATGTTGCACCGACCAGCGAAAAATGCTGCGCAACATATCGCCATCGCCAAAGCCCACATCTAAGATGCGCAGCGGTGTGGACTGGCGCGGCAGGCGGCGCAAAAAGTTTAATGTGGGTCGTCGGGCCAGCGTCACGCCGTTGACGCGGGCAAGATCATGCAGAACCTGCGCATAGGTGTCGGCCGGCAAGGCCGGATCATCCATTTGCTCTTCGGTGAGGGCGCGGGTGGCGAGCATTTAATCGACCGTCCGAAAGCGAAAGCCCTCGGCCGCAACGCCAGGGCCAAAGGCAAGGGCAACGCCGCGGTCTACTTTTTGCGCCATATGGCGGGCCAGAACGAACATGAGGGTGGAGGAGGACATATTGCCCCCTTCGCGCAAGACCGCGCGGGAAGCCGAGAGCGCCTCTACATCCAGCTTCAGCCCATGTTCAACGGCATCCAATATGGATCGGCCCCCAGCATGCACTGCCCAAGCATCGACCGCCTGCGGATCGCCGCCTGCCAGTGTGTCGACAAAGGCCGCATCCTGCAAAGCGTCGGCAATGCGGGCGGGAACTTGCCCCGAGAGGTGCATGACGAACCCGGTATCGCCAATGTCCCAACGGATGAGATCGGCCGAGCCGGGCAGAGTGGTTGCAAAGGGATCAAACACCGCAAGGCCCGGCCCTTCCCCGGTCACGAGCGCCGCTGCTGCGCCATCGCCAAATTGCAGCATCGCCAAAAGCGGTTCAATGTCTTGCGTGTTATTGAGGTGCAGGCAGGACAGCTCAACCGTCACCACCAGCACCTTGGCCTGCGGCGTGGAACGGACAATGTGCATCGCACTGCGCAGCGCCGAGACGGCGGCGTAACAGCCCATAAAGCCGACCAAGAGCCGTTCCACCGACGGGTCCAGGTTGAGGGTGCGGGCTATAATCTGATCCACGCCGGGGGCGACAAATCCGGTGCAGCTGGCGACGACCAGATGCGTTACGTTGCTGAGATCAGCATCCAGCCCGGCAATGGCCTTGAGCGCAAGCGCCGGGGCGTGTTCGGCATAGAGCGCCATACGTGCGGCGGTGCCCGGGGCGGGTCCGTCGTAAAAACCGCCGGGGGCAACAGGCGACCCCCCTTGGGCGGTTGGCGGCAGAACGGCAAAGCGATGGTCAATGCCCGAACGCCCGGCCATGCGCCGAAAAAGGGCGCGTGCGCGCCGATCGTCCATCTGCTCTTGCGCCCAAGCGATGAAAGCCGCGTGAATATCGTGATCGGGCCGCGCTGTGGATAGCGCTCGGATGCGGGGAAGGGCCGTGGTCACTTGCGCCTCTTTCAGGGCCGACTGCGTGATGCAGCAGACATGGCTACTCTAACAGGCTTGAGGGGCAGGGTCACGCCTTCATCCCTAGCACGCAGGTTTGAATTTGGTGCTGTAGGAAGGACTTGCGTCAGGCGGCGGGGGCCGGTTCGGCATCCGTGCGTACAGCGGGCGGTTCCGCCCCGCGCACGATCAGCAGATACATGACGGGGGTGACGATCCGGCTTAGGAAGGTGGAGGAAATAAGCCCCCCAATAATCACCCAGGCCAGCGGCGAATAAAGCTGGCTTCCCGAAAGCGCGAGCGGCAGCAGACCGCCAATGGCTGTCACCGATGTCAGGAGGACCGGTAGAAACCGAATCTCCCCCGCTTGTTCAATCGCATCGCGCAACCCAAGACCGCGCTGGCGCAATTGGGTGGTGAAATCGACCAATAGGATGGAGTTTTTAATCTCAATTCCAATCAGCGCGACAAAGCCGATAACCGCCAAGAAGGAGAGCGAATTTCCGGTGAGGAGCAACGCCACCAGCCCGCCAAATAATCCAAGCGGAATGACACCCGCCACAACAGCCACTTCGCGAAAGCGACCAAATTCGGCGACCAGAACGGCCAAAATGCCAAATACGGCCAATAGGACCAGCCCCCCCAGGCCAGAGTTGTTGCGTGCGGCCACTTCCGCTTCGCCGCCCACGCTCGAGACATAGCCGGGGGGCAATTTGATCTCTGCGAGCCGTGCGACCACAGCCTCATTCACCTTGGACGGAAGCGAACCATCGGTGACAAAGGAGGAGACGGTCACCGCGCGTTCCAGCTTATAGCGATTAACCTTGGAGGGGGCGGAGTCGAGTTCTGGCCGTGTGACTTGGGACAGGGGAACACTCCCCCCGCTTTGCGACGATACATAAATGCTATCGAGCGCGGAGATGGGCTGGCTCGTCGCGAGCGGCAGCCGCACCGTCACGGGATAACTATCCCCTTCCGCATCGCGAAATGCGCTGGCGCGTTCGCCCGAAATTGCCAGCCGCATCGTCCGTTTGACGGCGTCTGGAGCGACATTCAACAGTCCGGCTTTTTCCTGATCGACTTGCAGGTTGAGGTCGATTCGGTCGATGGCCAACGGGTCTTTTACATCGCGTGTGCCCGGCGTTGTCCGCATGACATCGGCAATCTCGCCGGACAGTCTTTTCAGCACGGCGAGATCAGGGCCACGCACGCGAATGGCGATGGGCGCTTCAATGGGCGGCCCTTGGTCAAATTGGATCACGCTGACCTGCGCATCCGGCACGCGGGAGAGATCGTCGCGCAATTGCGCAATGAAGGCGGGGGACTCACGCGGCGACCATTTTTTGAGCGTGACGAAGAGTTCGCCATAGCTGGGGTCAAATTCTCGCGGGATGTTATTGTAATAAATTTGCGGATTGCCGCGCCCGCTATTTTCCATAACCGAATCAACTTCTGGCAAGGCCTGAACGCGCTGCGCCATGCGCCGCACAATCGCGTCTGTTTTGCTAATGCCGCTGCCTTCGGGCGCTTCGATGCGAACCACGAAATAGGGCGCATCGGCTTTGGGAAATAGGCTGAACCCCAAAATAGGAACGGCGGCAAAGGCGAGGAAGCAGGCCCCCATTGCGCTCCACAGGGACTTATGCGGATTCTCCAGCGCCCAATGCAGAAGTGGTTTGTAAAAACGCTCAATCTTCTCCTGCAACCAGCACAGAAATTGATTGCCCTCACTCGTCTGGTGGGGTTCCAAAATACGGCTGGCGACAAAGGGGACGATGGTCAGCGAGACAATCAGCGATGCCGACACCGTCACCAGCACCGCCATGGGCAGGCCGCGCACAAAATCGCCTGAGGTTTCCGGCAGATTGGCAACGGGCAGAAACGCAAAGAGCAGCACCCCAGTTGACCCCAACACGGCCATCGTAATTTCTTTTGTGCCGCGGATGGCGGCCTCGGCGCGGGCCGCCCCCATACGCAAATGCCGCTCAATATTTTCGGTCACAACAATGGAGTCGTCCACCAAAAGCCCCAAGGCGACGATAAAGCCCGAAATGCTGATTTGGTTGAGCGAATAGCCAAGCGCATTCATCGAAATAATGCCGATCGCCAGCGATGTGGGAATGGAGATCATCACCACCAAAGACGCGCGGAATCCAAGCGGCAGCAAGGTGATCAGAACCAGCGCGAGAGCGATGGCAAAATCAATGCCCAATTGCCCCAGCTTGCGTTCAATATCCCCGGATTGATCAAAGGCGATTTCCAGCTTCATATCCGGCGGCAAGGTGGCGCGCGCCGCCTCGACTGATTTGCCGAGAGACTCGCGCAAGCGGATTGTGTCCGTCTTGTCCTTTTTGCGCACGGTGATGAAGACGGCGCGTTCGCCATTATAGCGCGTGATGTTGAGATGCTCGGCCTCTGCCCAGCGGACATCGGCAACCTCCCCCACGGTCACAAGCTGGCCATTGCCGCCGCGCAAGGGAACGGCGCGGACATCATCCAGACTGCGAAAGGCGCCGCCCGCCTTCACGTTAAAGCGCCGCCCGCCGGAATCGACCGCCCCTGCCGGAACATCGGCCCCGCCACCCGCCACCGCTGCGGCCACGGCTGCTGCTGGTATCCGGGCCTCGGCCAATTTGGCGGTGTTGAGCGCAACACGGACTTCGGGTGTGGCCATGCCAAATGTGGATACAGCGCGCACGCCCGGCACAACGGCCAGCCGATCATTGATATCTTGCGCATATTTTTCCATCCGGCGCCAAGACGCCCCTTTGCTGACCACAGCCAGCTGCACGACAGCGGATTCGGTTGTGCGGGGTCGGCGCATTTCCAGCCGGGCAAGGCCCGCCGGCAATTGCGGCCGGATGCCGTTGACCTCCCGCACGGTGCGGTCCAGCGCCTGTTCGCTATCGGTGCCATATTCAAATTCCACCGTAATCACGGCCAGACCGTCGCTGGTGGTCGACCGTATGTCGCGCACATTGTCGAGGCCCTGAAGGACGGTCTCAATCGGCTTGGCGACCGTTTCCTCCACATCGGCGGCGTCAGCCCCCGGCAAGACGGCCGTTACGATGGTGAAGGGAATGGGAAAATAGGGGTCAACGGATCGTGGGATTGACAGCAGGGAGTTCACCCGCAGCAGGCACACCAATATGAAGCCGACAAGTGTGAGCTGCCAGCGCCGAACCGCAAAGTCGGTAATGTTCACTGGGCCCCACCCACAGGGCGCACGATCATGCCGTCGCGCAATTGATCAAGCGCACTGGTCGCGACCCGATCCCCCCGGGCAAGGCCGGAGAGCACGTAAATGCCGTCATCGCGCGTTTCGGCAAGCTGCACAGGCCGCAACCGGGCGCGGTTGCTTTTGTCGATCACAAAGACAAAGCCTTCGCCTGCCCGTGCCGAAAAAAGAGCACCCGCGGGCAGAAGAAGCCGGGCGGCTTGTGATGCAGTGGTTGTGCCCTGTGTTTCAATGGTCACACGGCCCACCAAGCCAGATCGAAGGCCCGGCGCATTGGGCAGGCTGATTTCCACCTGAAACGCGCCAGTCGCCCGATCCGACTGGCCGCCAATTTCAATCACCTTGCCGACAAGCGGCCGGTCGGGTGCCGCATCAAGCCGGACAAGGGCCGGCGCGCCAAGCGCAATGTCCACACTTTGCCGATCTGAAAGCGGCGCGCGCAGCACAAAGCCGCCGGACTGTTCGGCGAGAACGACCACAGGACTGCCCGCGGCTACCACTTCGCGCGGCTCTGCAAGGCGCGCGAGAATTAGGCCGTCACTGGGCGCATAAATCCGGGCCGTGTCCGCAGCAAATCGGCGGGCGCGGACATTGGCGCTGGCGGCATCCAATGCGGCGCGCGCATTGTCCAGCCGGGTTTGCGTGACCCAGCCCTTGTCCTTCAACGTTGATGTTCTTTGATAGTCGGCGCGCGTCCGGCGCTCTTCGGCTTGGGCGGCATCAAGCCCGGCGGCCACCTGATCCATATCGAGGGCGGCCAGCAATTGCCCCTTGGTCACCCGGTCGCCTTCATTGACCGTCAGCGCCGAAATCTGCCCCGCCGTTGTAAAGCCCAGCTGCAATTCCCGCCGGGCCGCAACACTGCCAACGGCGATGAGCTGATTGCCGCCTTGCGCCGCGCCAATCAGAGCGGTTTTAACAGAGGGTATTTTTTCGGGAACGGTGCTGGGCGCGTCTGAACAGGCAGATGTTGCCACAAGAAGCAGAAGCACAGAGAAGATAGCCCGCACGCGACGACTTTCTTAAAAGAGGATCACTAATTCGTATCAGTTTTAGTTTGCAACGTAAAGGGTGCGCTTGCATTGATATGAACAGGCTGATCTGTGGGGCGCTCGACAGTTGAACGCCCAAGGCTTAAGGGCCGCGCCATGACACATGCCGATGTTGAAACCGGGGTTAAGCGCCCTGAAATTTGCACCACCATGACAGAGGTTCGGGCGGGCGTTGACGCGATTGACCGCCAGCTTGTTGACCTGCTGGCCCTGCGCTTTGGCTATATGGATGCCGCCGCGCGCATTAAGGATAGCAGAGCAGCGGTGCGGGATGAGGCACGCAAGGCAGAAGTCATTGCGAATGTGCGCAAGGCCGCTGGCGCAGCGGGACTGCCCGAAGATATTCTGGCGCAGCTTTGGGACCAGCTGGTGGAAGCGTCCATTGCCTATGAATTGGATCAATTTGATCAGCGGACGGCCAAGGACGCGGGATAATGCTTGCGATCTCGCGCGCACCGCAGCTCGAAAATCAAAAAACCCGGCCTAAACTGGGCTTTTAAGCGCAGCCAAGGGCCGGGTTTTTGAGTGTCTGGATGAGGCGTCCAGACGAAATGGTGCGCGGCGCAGTCCTGAGCGAAGAGGTCTCTGCCAATCATTTACCTGTTTCTGGGGAATTTTCAGGGACAGGCCTATAAACCTTCCTCTTGTGGGCTAATTACTCGCCAGCAAGCGAAGCTTACGAGCGGGCTGTCGCGCCGTCATGCAGGCGCCCAGGTACAAAGCGCTCTTCCCTCAAACTCGGCTCAGCGCCGATAAGCATCAGGAAAGCAATTACGAAACCACCAAGCGGGGTTACCGTTATGCAACCTCAGTCGGCGGAACGCTGACGGGCCGGGGCGGCAATCTCATTATCATCGATGATCCCTTAAAGCCTGAAGACGCAATGTCAGAAGCAAAGCGGGAGGCCGTCAACGCCTGGTACAGCCGAACCCTGCTCTCCCGTCTTAACAACAAAGCGCAAGATGCGATCATACTTGTGCAGCAGCGGCTCCATCTTGATGATCTTGCAGGGCATGTTGAACGGACAGATAAGACGGACACCAGTCCCAAATGGCGCATCAACGCACATGACATCGAGCAGCTGACGACCAATAGGGTTGCCCAATATCTCAACAGCCCTGCAGAGGTATCAAAGCTTGCAGGTCAAGACGTAGAAGCGATGACCCTGCAAAACGCGCTTGCCCAAGCTGACCTTGCAGCAACCACGCTTAGGAGCGGCACGCCAGGCAATAAGCACAAGCTGATCACCAGACTAATCGAAAGGGTCACGCTCCATGCAGACCGCATTGAGATAGTTATCAGCCTGGCCAAGCTTAGAGAGCAGCTGCACCTGCCTCAATCCAGCCAGCGCAAGCCGATCACACTCACAGTTGAGGCGACCCGAGCGCGCAAGGGTCATCAGATCAGATTAGTTATCCCGGGAGCGGAACAGCAGGCAGCTAAGCCAAAACTGCCGAAGCGCAACGACAAGGCGGTCCTGAAGCTTGCTGACGCCTTTGAAGCGCGCAGGCTGGTTATGGAGAACCCGACCTTATCGCTCGCGGCTATCGCAAAGGCGCATGGGCGATGTCACAAGCAGTTGGCAAAGCTAGTGAAGCGGTCATGTGTTGATCCCGAAAAATTGATATCTCTTATCCGAAACGATTAAAGGGCAATTTATCGACAGCAGCCTATTTCTTGCCCTCTTCCGCCAGCACCTCTGCGAGGACCCGGTTCACCTCATATTGGTCACCATTTCTCTCAGTGGGCGCCTGCTGCTCAAAGGCAGTTCGGATTTCTTCGTAACGGTATTCTGCGGCGCGCACGGCGTGGGCGTGTGTCATGATATAAAAATCACCCTTAAGGGCGCCGTCTATGGCTGCTTGCGCGACTTCACGCGCGGGCATACCGCGCGCTTGCACCTTCGCGTGCCTCCTGGCGGCACGGGCAGCCGCGTCCGACGACGCTGCCTTGGGAAGAGATCCAAGTGCCGTTGCTGTTAGGCCCGGGCAAAGAATGCTGACTTTGATCTCTTCAGGCATTTCAGCGCGCAACACCTCAGCAAGCCCGAGAACGGCGTGCTTGGAGGCTGTGTAGATCGCCGCCCCCGCATGTTGGAGGCCCAGGGAATGTTCCGACCCTGTGAAACAAATATGCCCACCTTGGCCCGCATCCATCATTTGGCGAGCAAAAATGGCAGCGGTGCTCCATGCGCCGCGCACATTAACGCCCAGGATCTTGTCGACGGTCTCTGGCGAGAATTTGACGAACCGTGATGATGAGATGATCCCAGCGTTCACGAAAACCATATCGCAGCCGCCCATAAG
>JBJTAW010000248.1:0-10254 GCA_046091025.1 Chakrabartia sp.
CCCAACCATCCGTCCATTGGTGCGCATTTCGCCCACCGCGGCGAGAATGAAGGGGAGAACGAAGTTCCACAAAATATTGAAGCCGCAAACAGCAATAAGGAAGATCATGGCCGATGGTCTGCCGAGCAACAGTGCGATGCACGAAGCTCCACCGATAATCCCGAGAACAATTGCCGCGCGTCTTGAGACCAAGCCAGCAAGGAATACCGACCCTAAGGCGCCGCCAATCGCCAAGACCTGTGAAATGAACAATGCGCCAGCAACTGGCTGCTGACCAAGACCAGCGTTTATGCCGATCAGGAAGAGGACAGCCCATGCGATCCCTTGCGCCAGATTATAGCTAAGCACCCCGGCCAGCGCAGTAAGAACAAGGGGGCGCGGCAGATCTCGCGCTGATTCTGGCACAGCAATGCGCTCGTTCACTGAGCGAGGGACTTTGTTGATCGTGAGAAAGCCGATGAGTAGCAGCGCCGTGAAGCAGCCAAACAGGCCGCTAAAGCCGACGGCGTCGAGAAACGAGGGCAAAAGCCAGATACCGAACGCGCCGTAGGTCAAAAGGGCGGTGAGATATAAGGCAAGGTTGCGATCGACCTTACGCGTCAGCCCAACAAATGAAAAGCTGAGCGAGATGATTGCCCCATGGCCGAAGCCCGCTATGAGTCGCGCGGCCCAGATGCTGCTGCTGTCGACAAGCAAAGCGGAAAGCAAGTTGCCCAAAGCCGCAATCGACAACGCCGAGGCCAGCAACTTACGCCAATCGACATTAAGGCCAGGTAGGGCGAGCGCAACCGTCGCTGCTGCTACTCCAAGCATTTCAACTCCGGCAAGATTGAGCGCCTCAGGTTCGGCAAATCCAAGATTGCTGACGAATCCCTGTACAAGCGCGGGCTGGATGATGAACGACAAAACGCCCAACGTCCCAAGGATAACCGCGCTTGCAATGGCTGTACCACCATCGACGTCGAAACGGGCAGGATTTTCGAATTTGCTCATCCGGATTGCGGTAAAGGAGCCGAAATGTCGGTGCTTGGCTGGACAGGCCAAGTCTGTTGTCCCGTCATGATCGGAATGGTCAATTATGTGATGGAAAATGCCAGCACGTATAGGTTCGTTTGAGTTAGCTTCCCATGCAGAGAGTAGAGATTCGGCTGCATAGTGGAGGGAGTGTCGGATGGGAGAGCCTTTTGTTCAAGCCTGTGCCTTGCGTGGTTGGGAAGATTGTCTGACAAGCATCGGGATATCCGCTGAGCATGCGTTTTCTACGCTGGGAATTGTGCCGACCCTCGTTTCCAGCGGCCTGGGAACCTTGCCGCTAAAGGCGTTCGCCCGGATCGCGGAGCATGTTGGCGAAAAGGCCGTGACGCCGGCGGCGACATGGACGCTGGGGCTGAATTACGACCTGGATGAACTCGGCCCTGTTGGTGCCGCCATCGCCTCCAGTTCGAACCTGGGAAATGCTCTGCGCCGCTTTTCCTCTCATTTCGAGCTGTTGCAGGATACATCGATGCTCGAAATCCTGGTAAAAGAAGATATTGTCACCATAAGCTACCGCATTCTCGACCCTGAAATCTGGCCGCGCCATCATGATGCGCTGTTCACGCTTGGTATCGTCGCACAGATTATAAAGCGCGCAGTACCTGAAGCTATGGCGGAAATGGATTTCAGCTTCGAATGCGAACGCCGTGAAACCGGGTTGCCGGTCTCAGGCAGCCAGATTAGCTTCAGCGGTGAAGCCAATACCATCAGCATCCCGGTGTGGATGCTCGATGCGGCAATGCCACGGAGCGACCGGAATTGTGATTTGCGAAACCTGTCTTCGCTTCTTACTGAAAAGCGCCGGACCGCGCCAGCACGCGACCGATTGGCGGCGAACATTTACGCCCGACTTTCACAAGGCGAAATCAACCAGGACGAGCTGGCGCGAGAAATCGGCATGTCGAGCCGGACGATGCGGCGCCGATTGTCTGAAACTAGCCTTACCTTCCAGCAGCTTCTGGACGAATGCCGGATGCGGCAAGCGATGCTGGAGTTCAAGGCGCACCCTCAAAATTCGATAGCGCAGATCGCGTTGCGGCTAGGCTATGCCGAACATTCCAATTTCACCAGAGCGTTCAGCCGCTGGGCCGGAATGCCGCCGCAACAGTATCGGGCGATGGCCCTCAACACCGCACATTAAGGGAGCGAAATGACCCGCCTGTTGTTGATGGAAGGAAACACTGCCGAAAAACGTGCCAAGGCGGTGAGCCTCGGCGTGCGTTCATCGAGCGAGATTTATGCTCTCGCGCTGCGCAGTGAATTTCCTGACTTTGCGCTCGACGTCATCAATGCAGCTGATCCTGACTGGTTAATCCCCGAAGGTCGGTCGTTCGAGGACTATGACGGGTTGGTGATCACAGGATCATCGTTGCACGCCTATGACAAGGAATATGCGGTTACAAACCAGATAGAGGTCCTGAAAGATGCGGCTGAAACCGGGATTCCGATATTCGGCAGCTGCTGGGGGCTGCAGATTGCGGTGAAGGCTGCCGGGGGGCAGGTCGAGTATAGCCCTAATGGACGTGAGGTGGGGATCGCACGCAAGATTGTGCCGAACGACGTTGGCCGATCGCATCCGCTGCTCCGCGGCAAAGGCGACGCGTTCGATGCGCCTTGTATCCACTATGACGAGGTCAGCCGCATGCCGGAAGGCGCCGTCCTGCTGGCCTCCAACGCGCACAGCAAGGTGCAAGCAGCGATTGTGCCGCTCCGCAAGAGCGAGGTGTGGGCCGTCCAATATCACCCCGAATTCGATCTCGATCAGCTAATCCAGCTCTACACCCTTTATGCGGACGATATGATCGTGCAGGGCTTCTTTGCTGATGGGGCAGCACTCGACAATTATGTTTCAAATCTGTCGGCGCTTGCCGCAGACCCCACCAACCAGGGCCTTGGCTGGCAGCTTGGGATGGATGAAGACATCACCGACCCCAAACGTCGCCGGGGTGAAATCATCAACTGGGTAGAGGCCTGCGTGCTGCCGTCCGCTTAAGGCCGGGCAAACCAGACATGCACTTGGCTAGTGCCGGTCGCGTTCTCATAATCAGAATAGCGAACGCCCGACCAGCTCCAATCGCGCCCGCCGCAAGCACCGGCCATCATCAGATAATGGCCAAAACGCGCTTCGGGGACATGCTTGAGGAATTCGGGCATGGTGTCGATGACCGATGCGTGATCGCCTTTGTAGAACCATTCAAGCCGCTCGTAATCGGCCTCGCGCGCCTCAGGGCGGCTGATGTGGATCGGGTCGGATGCCTCATGCAGATGCAGCTGCGACAGTGGCCAGAATCGGTGGCTCATCGATCCGCTTGCGATCAGCAGGACACGGCGATCAGACTCGGCAATGGCCCGCCCAACGCCTTCGCCCACTTTCAGAAAGTCTGGCGTCTCGCCGGTTTGCGCGCAGCTGACTGACAACCATTCCTCACCGCCATGTAGGTAATGCGCGATATTGATCGTCGGGTAATGAATAGGCAGACAGGGATCTTCGTTGGCGGTCGTCCGAACGCCGCACGCGGTGGCATGCTCGGCAATCGACTGTGCCAATGCGGGATTGCCTTTCAAGTCGTATGGCAGCTGCGAAATGCCACGAGGCAATTCGTCGGAGGTATATAGACCCTGACGACGCTCATGCCCCGAAACGCAGAATTCAACCGTTGTGAACCAATGCGTGTCGAAAAGCACAACGGTATCCGGTTTCAGAACTTCCATCACCTCTTCGCGAAACCGGTGAAGGCCCGGAACGAGGCTGATTTCCTTGCCCTCGTTCAGTTCGTAGCGCACTTCTTTCGGCAGCATGATGGTCGGGGCATGGGCGAGCAAGGCTGCGCCGACAATTTGTCCCATGATACGTCCTTCAATTCTAAAGCTGATGTTGCATCTACTGTCAAAATGGCCCGGATGTAGCTTGGCCGTTTTGGCCAAGTCCGATCAGTTCAGCCTGCATATCGTAATCGGCATGGAACATTATGCCTTTTCCCGTTCGATCGACCCTCATGTCGATTTGTCCTCGCAGGATGCGTTCAACCATGGAGCTCCATTCGCCACCTTCGACCGCATGCGGCGCGAGGACCCGCTTGAGTGGGTCGAGATGTCCGATGGCAGCAGGGGTTTCTGGAATGTAGTGCGGCATGCAGACTTACTCGACCTGAATCGCCAGAGCGACCTTTTGTCCTCTGCCAAGGGTATCCGGATGGAGGACCAGTCCGACGAAGAATATGAAGCGCGCAAGACCTTTCAGGAAACCGATCCGCCCCAACATCGGGCCTTCCGCGCACTGGTTTCAAAGGCATTTTCGCCATCAACAGTCGCATCATATGATGGCCAAATTCGCACCATCGTGAACAACCTTCTTGATGTCGCAATGGAGCAGCGGGAGTTTGACGCAGTCGATGCCATTGCGCGGCGTCTGCCCATGCAGATGCTTGCCCAGATTATGGGCGTGCCGACCGCCGACGGCGATTGGTTGGTCGAAAAGGGCGATGCCCTTATCTCCAACTCCGATCCCGACTATACCGACTTTGTGATCGATAAGGTCGACACCGATGAATATCGGCTCTTGCCTTTCCGCTCGCCCGCCGCAGTCGAACTGTTCGACTATGCCAACGACCTTCTCGACCGCATGGATGCAGGCGAGCAAATCGGCGTGCTTAATCTTGTGCGACAGCCGACGAGCCATGGCACGCAAATGTCACGCGACGAATTTCGCAACTTTTTTTGCCTGCTGGTTGCAGCGGGCAATGATACCACGCGTTACAGCTTAGCCGCAACCATCCACTCGCTCGCCAACAACCCGGAACTGCTCACACAGATTCAGTCCGATGATTTCACGCAGTGGGACGAGGCGTCCGACGAGATGATCCGTTGGGCTTCGCCTACCTCGCATTTTCGCCGCACTGCTACCCGCGATTTCGAATATCATGGTAAGCAGGTGAAGGCTGGCGACAAGGTGATCATGTGGTTCCTTTCGGGAAACCGCGATGAGGCAGGTATTGCCGATCCTTACAGGATCAACCTGACTCGGCCGCGCAATCCATTCCTATCATTTGGGCAGGGTGGACCGCACATTTGTCTGGGCATGTGGCTGGCAAAGCTGGAAGTAAAGATCGTGCTTCAGGAGCTGTCGCGGCGGATCAAGTCGATCGAGCAAATTGCCGAGCATAGTTATTTGAGATCGAATTTCATTCACGGGATAAAACATCTTCCGGTGCGTGTTACCCAGCGGTGAGGGGATTATGAACGATTTTTCACCATCCAGAACTATTGCCGTGGCAGGTGAGCCTGCAGCAATGCAGCGTGTGCGGATATTGTTCGCCGACCAGTTGAACCTAGCGCGCGGAAAATATGTCCCGATGAGCGAAGCACGCAAAGGTCATGCTCGGATGTGCGTGGGCACCTATGCCGTCACCTACAGCCGGTCGCTGGTCTCCGCGCCGGGTGGCGGCTTGCTGGAGGGTTTGCCTGATATGGAGGCGGTATTCGATCCAGCCGAATTTCGCCCATCATGGGAGGGCAATACGCAAATCGCGTTGGCCGATGTCCGGTTCAAGGGGCAGCCATTTGAGCTTTGTGGCAGGAGCGCGCTGAAGCGCGTGGTTGAGCGGTGGCGCGCCCTTGGCCTTGATCCGATGGTCGGGATCGAGATGGAAGCCTATATCTTCCAGAAATCACCTGAAGGCGAATGGGTGCCGTATGAAACGCCTGGCGCTTTCGTTTATGGAACGGGTCCGTTTGTCGACCCCGCTGGCTTGATTGATGAGATCTGGGAAATGGCGGCGCAATGCGGCATCCCGATCGAATCCATCAACGCAGAATTCGACACGCCGCAGTTTGAGCTGACACTCCGCTATGCCGATGCACTGAAGGCGGCGGACGATTGTTTCCTCTTCCGCCAGATGGCGCGCGAGCTGCTGATCCGCCGTGGCTACTTGCTTTCGTTCCTGCCTAAGCCCTTTGCTGACAAGAGCGGAAGCGGCCTGCATTTCAACATAAGCTTCAATGACAAAGAAGGCCGCAATGTGTTTGCCGACGATGTCGCTTCTGACAATCTTTCCCAGATAATGGAGGGTTGCATTGCCGGGCTACTGCATCACCATGAGGCTTTGTCGGCGATCATGGCGCCTCTAACGAACAGTTATGCCCGTCTGCAACCCGCCAGCCTTTCGGGCTATTGGGCCAATTGGGGGATCGACCACCGATCCGTCACCGTTCGCGTTTCGGCTGAAACCGGTCCGGCAGCGCGGATCGAACACCGGATCGCCGATTGCGCCGCTAGCCCCTATTTTGCGCTTGCCGCTGCGTTGGAAGCTGCACGTCTTGGCGCTGAAAATGGCTATGAGCTGCCGCCGGAAGAGCTGAATGACGGGCTAGAGAATATCAGCACTGATCGTCACACGCCGCACAGCCTTGGCGAAGCGCTCGACGCGCTGGAGGCGGACAAGGTGCTTGCTGGCGCAATCGGCCAAGTGATGATCGACAATTACGTCGCCATCAAACGTGCCGAGCTCGCTGAGCTGGAGGGCAAGTCGAATGCCGAGCAGCTCGATTATTACATGAATTTCATTTAAGACAAGGCAGGCGATGGCTGAACGGATCATGGTTGAAGGGGTGAACATTTCGCCCGATCACTACATCGGCGGCAAGCGCGTGGGCTCGCCCACCACCTTCGAAACCCGCTGCCCTTTCGATTGGGATAACAAGCTCGCCGATGTCGCCCGCGGTGACGAAGAGACAGCACGGCAGGCCGTGGAGGCGGCAACCGCGGCCTTTCCCGCATGGGCAGCGCTCACGCCAGCCGAGCGGGCGGCCTACCTGCATAGCCTTGCCGATTTGATCGATTCCAATGTTGACAAGCTTGCCATCGTTGAATCGATGGACATGGGAATGTTGCACGAAAGCCTGCGCCTGCGCGTCATTCCCCGCGGTGCGCTCAATTTTCGCAACTATGCCGATCTCGCCTCCGACTATCAGGAACGGGTCTGGTCCTCGAAAGGCACTGCAAACCGGGTCATCCGCATGCCAGCAGGGCCGGCGGTGATCATCACGCCGTGGAACGCGCCGTTCATGCTGTCGACGTGGAAATGCGCGCCGGCCTTGGCAGCCGGCAATCCAGTCATCCTGAAGCCTGCGGAATGGTCGCCTTTGTCGGCTTCGGTGCTGGCCGACCTGATCGATGCAGCGGGTTTCCCCCCAGGCGTGTTCAATATCGTCCAGGGTTATGGCGCGGATCTGGGTAACGCTCTGGTCAGCAATCCCGGGGTCAAGCGCATCAGCTTCACCGGCTCAGTTCCGACTGCGCGGGTGATTGGACGCGCAGCCGCAGATAATATCGTGCCGTTTACGGCCGAATTGGGCGGCAAATCGCCGCTGCTGGTTTTCGCCGATGCCGATATCGACGCGGCGGCCAAGAAGGCGGCCGGCCAATATGATGACAGCGGGCAGGTGTGCATGGCGGGCACGCGCATCATCGTTCAGGACAGCATCAAGGATGAATTCCTCGAACGATTCCATGCCTATGCCGACAAGCATGTCATGGGCGACAGCCGCGATGCGGGAACGACCATGTCGGCGCTGATCCATCCCACACATGTCGAGCGCGTGCTTGGCTTTATCGAACGGGCACGGGAGAATGGCGATACGATCGTGCGCGGCGGCAAGCGCTGGCGGCAGGACGCAAACTTTATTGAACCGACACTGATCGAACCCAAATCCAACGCCAGCGAAGTCGTGCAGAGCGAGATTTTTGGCCCGGTTCTGACCTTCCAAACCTTTGGCACCGAGGAAGAGGGCGTCGCACTGGCCAACTCGACCGCCTATGGCCTTTCAGGCATCATCTATACCGGCGATGCGGCGCGGGCTGAACGCGTCGGGCGGGCGGTTCGCGGGGGCACCGTCTGGGTAAACACATTCCTGGTCCGCGACCTAACCGCTCCATTTGGCGGGATCGGCATTTCGGGGATCGGGCGGGAAGGCGGGGATTATGCGCTCGATTTCCACTCGGACCTCAAAACGCTGCAGATACTTGAGGGCAGCATTAACTGACGGCAAGCATTTGCGGTTCGCAAAAGCAAAAATCGCTTAGGGCCGATAACGATGAAAAATACTCTGTTGAAGTTCATAGCGGCATTGGCTTGCATGTCTGGTTCGGCCTGGGACCGTGACAAGGCAAGTCTCAACAAAAGCATTGCCGAGGCACGTAAGCGCTATCAGGCACTTATTGAAGCTGCCAGTGCACTGAAATAAAAGAGCTATTCGCTTCACTGACTTGCGAAGATGCCCAGCCGCAATACTTCCGATTGACCCAGCTAGAAGGCCAGCTGTGTAAGATCGTATAGATCATTCCCGCTATTGCCATGCAACCAGCAAAGTAAACGGCCCGAGATGCAAAAGCAGCCAGCCGATAATGTCTCCCAGCCGGTCGTTCAGTAAGGTCAGCTGGCAAATGCCCCGCGTACGCGGGCCAATCGGTGCGTAATGAACGCGCCTAACGGGTATGGCGAAGATCCGGCCCGCATCCCCGCGCAAAGCCTGTGCTTGCGCTGCTTTATGGAAGTCGAGTTAAACGTGGGCGTGCCAGTCCCGAATGTCAGGCCATGTTGCTGCGCCACAATGTGGTGCCCGCCTTCCACGACACGCCGACTTCATGCCAGTAACCCGCGATCTTTTCCTGTGGTGCGATGTTGAGCAATTCTTCGACGGGCGAATCGAACAGCGAAAGATCGAAATTGCCTGTAAAGCAGCGACCCTTTTCGACATCGAAGCTGGACATGGTGACAACTTCATTCAGGCTGTCGGTGCCATCAGTCTCGATAGCAGGCATCCAGCGATTGTGTGCCATCGGATGACCGTTGACGAAGCCAGGGCTGTCGCACGCCTCGGTAATGGTGAAATGGCCCTCTGCCAGCCGTCGATCGAATGCCGCCAGTGTCACGCCAAAGGTGCCGCCGGCCTCAAGCCGCGGCCCGGCCTTGCCAACAACTACCGGCCTGCTCATGTGAATGCTGCCCAGCTTTTTGGGGTAACCCTGATGCTGGCCGCGCAGCACCGCAAATTCCTTGTCGACCCAGATATAGATGCACCGCGAATAGACCTTGCCCTGAAACTTGCAGCGAACAACGAAAAACATCTCTTTATACTGTACGCGAACTGGATCGAGGAGATGCCCAGGCTCTTCGCTCACGCTTTGCCAATCGGCCCAGATAGCGGCGACAGCGCCCGGATCCTCGTCCACCAAGGAAAAGCCCTCGGGCAGCAGTGCAGCGATCTTGGACGGGTCAGTCCGATATTCCAGCGTGATCAGTTCGCCCGAATAATGCCATGGCACTGGCGGTACGATCGACGCCCTGCCCGTGGGTGTACGCGGATAGAACAGACCTTTGAGTGCTGACATGCGGGAATCCTCGAAAAAACTTTGGCCCGTTTTAAATGGGTACCGGGCCTGCAACTTGGCCAACTCGGCCAATCCCAGCTTGCGGCGCATGGCCTAGGACTTGGCCGATATAAGGGAGTTACGCATGACCAAAGAATATCGCCGTATCCTGCTCGACGGATATCCAATCTTGACTACGCGCGAGGGCGACCGCCTTGTCACCCGCGATGGCAGGAGCATTGGCGTCGATGAAGCCGTACATCTTCCCCCTTGTAACCCCAGCAAGATCGTCTGCGTGCACCTGAACTACCACAGCCGGGTCGACGAATTCATAACCAAGCTGCCGTCCGCACCGACCTACTTTCACAAACCGGTGACCGCGCTTAACACGCACAACGGTGACATTGTGCGGCCGGAGCGGTGCAAATGGTTGAACTATGAAGGTGAGATTGCGATCATCATCGGCAAGACCTGCCGCAATGTTTCGCCATCTGAGGCGGGGGACTATATCCTCGGCTATTCGGTAGCGAACGATTACGGCCTGCACGATTTTCGGGATACCGATGCGGGCTCGATGCTGCGGGTCAAGGGTTCCGACACCTTGTGCCCCATCGGCCCAGGACTGGTGACCGGCTGGGATTTCCGCAACAAGCGCATCAGTACTTATGTCAACGGTGAGCTGAAGCAGGACGACAATACGGACAATATGGAATGGGACATGCATTATCTGGTTGCAGACATCGCCCGTACCATCACGCTGGAACCCGGCGATTTGCTGCTGTCCGGCACCCCAGCGAACACCCGCCCGGTGCAACCAGGCGATGTGGTCGAGGTTGAGGTCGAGGGGCTTG
>JBJTAW010000249.1:0-5617 GCA_046091025.1 Chakrabartia sp.
CCTTGGAACAACTCCCCGCCGCCTTTGGTCGCCCGCCAAATCAACATGGGCAGAATTGGAGACGTCCAGGGCAGCATCCGCCCGATAAAGGGCAAGGGCCGCCTATCACGCGCAAACTCCATTCCCGCGATCAACAAGCCCAATATGCCCCAAGCCGAGGTGTGGCAGAGCCAAATCAGCAGCGCGGCGACAAAGGCGAAGGCGCTCCGAAGCCAAATAGAGGCAGAGTGCATCCGTGCCCAGCTAGCCGCGATGTGGAGGGCAAGGCCAACCCCAAGCCAATAATTTACAAAGCCATGATGAAAGGTGAAGGACCAAATCATCAAAATGGCGAAATAGGCTGGCGCTGGAACATGACCGTGCACCGCGCGGGCCAGCCGATATATCCCCAAAACGACAATCGGCGGGATCAGGGCCGCAATCAGATAAGCGGCCTGTTCTGTGCCAAGGATCGGGCCGAGCCAGACCATCAACAGATCAACGCCCAGATTTCCTGTAATATGCCAATCAAAAGCATAATAGCGCGACAACCAAGCATCGCCCAGATTATTCATGACGTGATAGCGGCCGATATGCGTGAATAAATCAGGCAGAATTGGCAGCGGCGCGACCAAAAAGGGCACGGCAGACGCGAGTGCGAGCAGCAGCCAAATAACCCGCTCTGTCGCAGGCTTGAGTTCAAAAGAGGACATAAAGGCGCGCTAGCCCGTCACAGCCAGATAGGCCAGCCGCCGCATTTCACGCCGTCCCCGCACAACCGTATCGAGGATGAGGCCGCAAAAGCCATTGAGAAAGGCCAAAACCATCATGCCCGTTGCCAAAATTGCGGTTGGAAAGCGGGGGACAAGGCCCGTTTCAAAATAAGTGACGAACAAGGGAATGCTGATAACGATTGCGGTGAGCGCGAAGAGCGCGCCAATCAACCCGAAAAAGGCCAGCGGCTTTTCAATCCGGAATAGGGTCAGGATCATCCTGAGAATGCGCCAGCCATCGCGATAGGTGTTGAGTTTGGATACCGACCCTTCCGGGCGCGCAGCATAAGCGGTCACGCACTCGGCCACGGGCATCCGAAGTTCCAGCGCGTGGACGCTGATTTCAGTTTCGATCTCAAAGCCTTCGGACAAAACTGGAAAGCTTTTCACAAAGCGGCGGGAAAACACACGATAGCCCGACAAAATGTCGGTAAAGCTGCAGCCAAACAGCCAAGCGATCATGCCGGTCAACAGCGCATTGCCAAGGCGAGGACCGCGGCGATAAGCGGCGTCTACCTCAGACTTGCGGGCGCCTACGACCATATCGAGCTGGTCATCTTGCAATAGGGCAATCAACTTTGGGGCGGCGGCGGCTTCATAGGTCGCATCGCCATCAGCCATGACGTAAATATCGTCATCGACATCGGCAAACATCCGACGCACGACATTGCCCTTGCCCTGCATCCGCTCTGTCCGGACGATGGCACCCGCAGCCCGCGCGACCTCAGCCGTGTTATCGGTGCTGTTATTGTCATAGACATAAATCGTCGCCTGCGGCAGCGCTGCGCGAAAATCGGCTATGGTCTGCCCGATGGCGGCCGCCTCATTATAGCAGGGCAGCAGGATGGCGATCTGCGGCTGCTGAGTAGTGATCATCTCTGTGCCCCCGTGGCGAACCTCTCGACGCGCCCGATTAGTCACGCGCAAGCCGCGCTGCAATCCATGCCGATACCATCAATTGCAATTGATGATAGAGCATGATCGGCAGCACAATCATGCCCGCTTGCGCAGCCGGAAACAAAACGCGTGCCATCGGGGCCCCTGTGGCAAGGCTTTTCTGTGCCCCGGAAAAGAGCAGGGTAATGCGATCTTCCCGCTTGAGGCCGATCATCCCGCCCAAGGCCCAGCTGCCAAACAGCGCCAGCGCAAGAAGCACCGCGACGACCAGCATCAGACGCACCAAGTCCATCCCATCCAACCGACCCCAAAGACCATCGATCACCGCCGCACTGAAAGCGACATAGACGGTGAGAATGATCGTCATTTTATCCAGCCGCCCAATCCAGCCCCGGTTGCGCTCTGCCCAAGCTGCGAGTTTGAAGCGCGCCATCTGCCCCAAGGCAAAGGGCAGCAGCAAGAGGGCGGCAATTCGCCCAATGGCGCCCAAATCAACCGCCACACCCTGCGTGCTGGCCAAAGCAGTGAGGATCAGCGGCGTCAGAATGACGCCCGACAAATTGGTGACGGCGGCGGCAATAACAGAGGCCGCAACATTGCCACGCGCCATAGAGGCACAGGCAATAGCCGACTGAACCGTAGACGGAAGCGCACATAAAAACAGCACACCCAACCAAAGCCCCTCAGGAAGCAGGCCTGGCGCTCCGCGTGAGGCTGCCAGTCCCAAAAGCGGCATCACCGCAAAAACAAAACCCAGCACCGCCAATTGCAAGCGCCAATGCCGCATGCCGGCCCAGACCGCTTCATGCGCGATGCGCAGCCCGTGAAAGAAAAACAGGCTGAAAATCGCCATATTTGAAATGGCAGAGACAATCGTCATGCTCTGCCCATGCGCGGGCAAGAGCGTGGCAAGGCCGATTGTTGCCAGCAGCAACAGCAAGAAACAGTCGGGAAAAAGGCGGCTCAACATGGGATTGCCCTAGCCGACCTTGTCGCATCGCACAAATTGGTCTAGGGGCCCGCCCGAACCGCAACTTTCCTCCATTTTTCCGAGATATGCATGAGCCTCCGCAATGTGGCCATTATCGCACACGTCGATCATGGCAAAACCACCCTTGTTGACCAACTGTTCCGCCAGTCGGGCACTTTCCGTGACAATCAGCGAATTGAAGAGCGCGCGATGGATTCCAACGACCTCGAAAAGGAACGTGGGATCACCATTTTGGCTAAGTGCACCTCGGTCGATTGGGAAGGCACGCGCATCAACATTGTGGATACACCGGGCCACGCCGACTTTGGCGGCGAGGTGGAGCGCATCCTCTCTATGGTCGATGGCGTTATCTTGCTGGTCGATTCATCCGAAGGCGCCATGCCGCAAACCAAATTTGTAACGGGCAAGGCGCTCGCCCTTGGGCTGCGCCCGATTGTCGTCGTCAACAAAGTTGATCGCCCGGATGAGCGCATTCAAGAAGTGCTCGACGAAGTGTTCGATTTGTTTGTCTCGCTCGATGCGACCGATGAGCAGCTCGACTTCCCCGTGCTCTATGCCTCTGGCCGCAATGGCTATGCCAATACCGACCCAAGCCTGCGCGATGGCACGCTGACGCCGATGTTTGAAACCATTGTGCGCCATGTGCCGGAACCCAAGGCAGATGTGGACGGGCCGTTCAAATTCCTCGTGACCCTGCTGGATCGTGACAATTTCCTTGGCCGCATCCTGACCGGCCGCATTGATAGCGGCACGTTGAAGGTCAATATGCCGATCCACGCGCTCGACCCCGATGGCAATGTCGTGGAACAGGGCCGCGCCTCCAAGATCCTCGCCTTCCGCGGTCTGGAACGTGTTCCAGTGGACGAAGCACAGGCGGGGGATATTGTGTCCATCGCGGGCATGACCGTTGCCACGGTCGCCAATACAATTGCTGACACCAGCGTGTCAGACCCCATTGCAGCCCAGCCAATTGATCCGCCGACGCTCTCTATGCGCTTTGCCGTGAATGACTCGCCGATGGCGGGTCGTGAAGGCACCAAGGTGACCAGCCGGATGATCCGCGATCGTCTGTTCCGCGAATCTGAATCCAATGTCGCCATTCGCGTGACCGAAAGCGCCGATAAGGACAGCTTCGAAGTGGCCGGTCGTGGCGAGCTTCAGCTGGGCGTGTTGATTGAAACCATGCGTCGTGAAGGCTTTGAATTGGGCATTTCGCGTCCGCGCGTGCTGTTCCGCGAAGAAAATGGCCAGAAGACAGAGCCTTATGAAACCGTCGTGATCGACGTGGATGAGGAATATTCGGGCAATGTCATAGACAAGATGAGCCTGCGTAAGGCGGAAATGACGGATATGCGCCCCTCTGGCGGTGGCAAGACGCGAATCACCTTTTCCGCGCCCTCACGCGGCCTGATCGGCTATCACGGCGAATTCCTGTCCGACACGCGCGGCACGGGCATTATGAACCGCCTGTTCGAAAAATATGGGGCCCATAAGGGCGTGATTGAAGGCCGCAAAAACGGTGTTCTGATCTCCAATGGGTCTGGTGAGGCCAATGCCTATGCGCTTGGCCCGCTCGAAGATCGCGGCATCTTGTTCGTCGCCCCAGGTGAAGCCTTGTATGAAGGCATGATCGTGGGTGAAAATGCCAAGACGGATGACCTTGAAGTCAACCCGATGAAGTCGAAGCAGCTTACAAACTTC
This sequence comes from Chakrabartia sp., assembly GCA_046091025.1. GTDB lineage: Bacteria > Pseudomonadota > Alphaproteobacteria > Sphingomonadales > Sphingomonadaceae > Aquisediminimonas. Next base: position 4,342 of record JBJTAW010000249.1, read on the forward strand.
CGCGCGTCGGGCGGCAAGGATGATGCCATCCGCCTCACCCCGCCCAAGCGGATGACGCTGGAACAGGCGATTGCCTATATTGATGATGATGAGCTGGTGGAGGTGACTCCCAAGAACATCCGCCTGCGCAAAACGCATCTCGACCCGCATGATCGCAAGCGGGCCAAGCGCTCCTCCAGCGGTGTCTAATTTGGGCGCCCCGCATGCCTCTATGGCGGCGGGGCTGCCCCGTTTGCATCTTCTGGCCGCTCTGCTTGTCATGGCGGTCTGGGGATCAAATTTCGTGATCATCCGCATCGCGCTGGATAGCTTCCCACCGCTGTTGCTGGCGGCGCTGCGCTATACTTTCGCCTTTTTCCCCGCCGTCTTGCTGCTCAAACGGCCCACCGTGCCTTGGCGCAATTTGGCCGCCTATGGCGTTCTGATCGGCGGCGGACAATTTGGCTTGCTCTTCATCGCGATGAAGGCGGATATTACACCAGGTCTCGCCTCGCTGGTCGTGCAGACACAGGTGATCTTCACGATCCTCTTCTCGCTCCTCTTACATAAAGAGCGCGTCCGCTTGTTTCAGATGGCGGCCCTCGCGCTGGCGCTTGCTGGGCTGGGTGTCATCCTGACACATACAGACGGCCATACAACGCCGCTGGGCATTGCCCTTGTCATTGGAGCCGCGATCAGCTGGTCGAGCAGCAATATGGTCTCTCGCGCGGCGGGCCAGGTCAACATGCTGGCTTATGTCGTTTGGGCCAGCCTCTTTGCGATCTCGCCGCTCTTCGCGCTCGCCTTGCTGATGGAAGGGTCTGATAAGATTGTCCAAAGCTTGACACAGGCCGGCCCCGGTCCCTGGGCGGCTGTCGCTTGGCAAGCGGTGGGCAATAGTATGTTCGGCTATGGCATTTGGGGCTGGCTGCTCTCCCGCCATCCGGCCGCCCAAGTCGCACCGCTCGCGCTGCTCGTGCCCGTGTTCGGCATGATGTCCTCTACCCTCATCCTTGGGGAACCCTTACAGGGCTGGAAAATCTTGGCCGCGCTCTTGGTGATGGGCGGACTGATGATCAGCATCCTCTGGCCGCGCGTGGCGGCGCGGGTCAGCCGATAATTCAGCTCAAAGCGCCGCTTCGAGTGGCTCCAGCGCCTCAGAGGCGGTCAGCCAAGCGGCTTCGGCTTTCTCAAGCGCGGCCCCGATTTCTGCGCTGCGCTTCATCAGCTCGGACATCGTCATCTTGGCGTAACGTGGCTCGGCGGAACCGGGTTCCGCCATGGCGCGGTCAACGGC
>JBJTAW010000250.1:0-5740 GCA_046091025.1 Chakrabartia sp.
GTCGCTCTACGGCCTGCCGATTGTCGCGCTGGCCATCCCAGTCTGCTGGTTCATCTTGATGCGCATTCAAAATGTGGCGGTCGGCAGCTTTGATGTGCAGGCAACGCATGCGAGCATTGGCGATGTCGGGCCTTGGTCAACCGCCGAAAAACGGCTTGTGCCACTCATCCTAGCTGTCGTCGCGGGATGGGTTCTGCTTCCCCTGATGTCAGCAGGTCTGCCGAAAGGCATGGTTGAGGATGGCACAATTGCCATTCTCATCGCGCTCCTACTCTTTGTCGTGCCCGATGGCACGGGCCGACCCATTCCCATCTGGAAAGAGGCGGATCGCGCGCCCTGGGGCGTGATTATGATGTTCGGCGGCGGCCTTGCGCTAGCGGCGGGGATCAGCACCTCTGGCCTTGCCGGCTGGCTCGGAGAGGCGCTGGAGCCGTTGAGTGCAGTGCATCCCGTCATCGTCGCGCTTTCGCTGGCTGCACTTGTCATTTTGGTGACGGAATTTGCGTCAAATGTGGCAACGGCCTCTGGCATTATGCCCGTGGTCGGCGGGCTGATTGTGGCGACGGGCGCAGATCCGGCCCTGTTGGCCGTGAGTGCCGCCATGGCCGCCAGCTGGGGCTTTATGCTACCATCGGGAACCGGTCCCAATGCCATTGCCTGGGCAACAGACCATATCGCTTTGCCACGCATGCTCACGGCCGGCCTGACACTCGACCTTGTGGGTATTCCGCTGATTGTCGGCGTGGTTTGGTTGATGGGCCAAGTGATCGGTTAAGCCGCTAAGCCCAGTCGAGGATCGTCCAGCCGCGTTTGGCGGCCAGCGTCCGCAAGGGGCCATGGGCGTTGGTCGCAAAGGCTTCATCCGCCCAATCAAGGCAGGGGGCATCCGACACATGGTCGGAGAAAAACCGAATATGGGCGTCTTCGCGCGCCACGCCCTTTTTCGCTATCCAGCCCTTCACCATGCGCAGCTTGGCCGCGCCATAGCAATTTTCCCCGTCGATTTTGCTCATCAAGGTGTCGCCTGCCTGTGTTGGGCGGGTGGCAATGACATCAGCAATGCCCAGCAAATTGGCGAGTTCGCGCACGTAAAAACTATAGGAGGCGGTAGCCAAGACCACCCGGCGGCCCTCGGCGCGTTCCTGCTCAATTCGGGCCAATGCTCCGGCCAAGCTGTTCTTGGCAAGGGTGAAGCCCGCAAAGCCTCTGGAGATTTTTGTGAGCCGGTCCGTGCGGACATGGCGACCCATCATCAACCTAAGGTTCACTTCCTTCAGCCGCGCCCGGCCCATCAGCTTCAGGGCAAAGCCGAGACTGGTCAGAAGAACCAGCGGCGCAAAAACCGCCCGCCAGGGGCGATAGCGCGGCACGGCATAGACCAGAAACGGCCCAAAGGTCGCCGCCCGCGTGATGGTCTTATCCATATCAAAGATTGAAAGCTGATGCATGACGCCCCCATAGGCCGTTAACTGTCCGTCTTCAAAGGGCAATCCAGCTTGCCGATCCCCCCTTTTTGCACCACTGTGTCGCACGATGATGGGCAGGGCAGACTTTGTAGAAGATTCGGGCGCACACGGCCTAACTGTGCGCCTGTCGGGCCGCCTGACGCTTGCCGATCTGGGCGATTTTCCGCGTCGGCTAGAAGGGCTATCAGCCACCCCAGCTGAAATCGACCTGTCGGGCATTGACCGCATCGACACGGTTGGCGCGTGGATTGTGCAGCAACTGGCAGAACGAACGGGTGCGCGACTCACTGGGGCCAGCGCAGATGCCCAGCGGCTGATGGATCTGGTCCGCACCGCTGAAACTGAGGTGCGCGTTCGGCCAGAACCGCCCAACCCCGTGGTTCGGGTGATTGGAGAAATTGGCGACGCAACGCTCCTTTCGTTCAAAACGCTGATCGGCTTGATCAGCTTTTTCGGCGAGATTTTGATCGCAAGCTGGGCGCTGATCCGCAATCCGCGCCGCTTGCGCATGAATGCTATTGTGCATCGATTTGAACTCGTCGGCGTCAAGGCCTTGGGCATTATCGGGTTGATGAGCTTTCTGATCGGCATCGTCATTGCCCAACAGGGTGCGGTGCAGCTGGAGCAATTTGGGGCCGAAGTGCTCACCGTCAATTTGATCGGGCGAATCACGACGCGAGAGCTGGGCGTGTTGATGACGGCGATCATGGTCGCCGGGCGATCAGGTTCTGCCTTTGCCGCACAAATCGGCACGATGAAGCTGACGGAAGAAATTGACGCCATGCGCACAATTGGCGTGTCGCCCATTGAGGCGCTGGTCATTCCGCGCATGTTGGCGGCGATTGTGCTTATGCCTCTGCTGGGCTTTTATGCCGCACTCGTCGCCATCCTTGGCGGCGGCCTGTTTTGTTGGGTCTCGCTGGAAATTCCGCCGATCACCTTTGTTCAGCGGTTGCAAGAAGTCATTCCGCTGACCGATTTATGGGTGGGCCTGCTCAAAGCCCCCGTCTTTGGCGCAATCATTGCGATGACGGGTTGTTTTCAAGGGATGCAGGTGTCCGGCAATGCCGAGGAAGTGGGCTTAAGGACCACATCGGCTGTAGTGCAGGCGATCTTTTTGGTGATCGTGCTCGATGCCTTTTTCGCGGTCTTCTTCACGCAGATCGGGTGGATCTGATGGATCTGGAGAATCCCATCGCCATTCGCGTGCGCGGCATCACCAACAGCTTTGGGGACCAGCTTGTCCATGACAATTTGGATCTTGATGTGCGCAATGGCGAGATATTGGGCGTGGTCGGTGGGTCGGGCACGGGCAAGTCCGTCTTGATGCGCACCATCATCGGCCTGCAACAGCCTCAAGCGGGGTCGATTGAGATATTTGGCGAGCCGATGATAGGTGGCGATCCGGAGACCGCGCTTGATCTGCGGCGCCGCTGGGGCGTGATGTTTCAGGGCGGCGCTCTGTTTTCCACCCTCACCGTTGCCGAAAATGTGCAAGTGCCGCTGCGCGAATTCTACCCCGATCTGGGGCAAAAGCTGATGGATGAGATTGCGGCCTATAAGGTTTTGATGGCCGGCCTGCCCGCCAATGCAGGGCCGAAATATCCCGCCGAGCTGTCGGGCGGGATGAAAAAGCGCGCAGGCCTGGCGCGCGCGTTGGCGCTCGATCCGCAATTGCTGTTCCTCGATGAGCCGACCGCCGGACTGGATCCGATTTCGGCCGCCGCCTTTGATAGCTTGGTACGCAGCCTGTCTCGCGCGCTTGGCCTGACGGTGTTTTTGATCACGCACGATCTCGACACGCTTTATGCGACGTGTGATCGGGTGGCGGTGCTGGCGGATCATAAAGTCATTGCCATTGGCACTCTGCCCGAACTTCTCGTATCGGATCACCCGTGGATCCAGCAATATTTTAACGGCCCGCGGGGCCGCGCTGCGATGGCGGCAGTTGATCGACACCCCGCCAAGGAGGCATGACGGAAAAATGGAAACGCGTTCAAACCATCTTCTGGTCGGTAGTGTCGTCTTGGCGCTGCTGGCGGCCGTGCTTGCCTTTGCGGTTTGGATCGCGGGCATTTCCGGCGGCAATAGTAAGGAATATGATATTTTCTTCCGCCAGTCGGTCGAAGGTCTGGCCAAGGGGTCCAGCGTGACCTTTGCGGGCGTCCCCTCGGGGCAGGTGCGGCATATTGAACTCTGGCGGCCCAACCCGGAATTTGTCCGTGTGCGCATTGCCGTGGATGAAGATCTGCCGATGCTTGTCGGCACAACAGCCTCTATTCAGGGCGTGGGCTTTACCGGCGTGTCCCAGATTCAGCTGACAGGTGCGGTCAAGGGCGCGCCCCCTATCACGGAACCCGGCCCGGCTGGCGTCCCGACCATCCCGACGAAAAGCGCGGGCCTGGGCGCGTTGCTCAACAATGCGCCGCACTTGGTTGAGCGGCTCTCCACCCTGACGGAGCGGCTGACCGAATTGATGTCGGATCGGAACCAGAAATCGATTGGCAATATCCTTGCCAATATCGATAAGGTGTCGGGCCATCTGGCGCGCAGCGGGCCAGATCTGGAGGCGAGCATCAGCGAAGCCAGAACCACCATCCGCGAGGCGGGCATTGCGGCCAAGCAAATTGGTGAAATTGCGGGAACAACCAACGCGATGTTGAATGAGGATGGCCGTCCGCTGGTTCAGGATTTGCGCCGGACGGTGCGATCGGCCGAACGCAGCATGGCAGCGCTTGATGAGGCCTTGGCCGAAGCAAAGCCGGGCATCCGAACCTTCTCAACTCAGACACTGCCCGAAATTGGCCAGTTGGTGCGCGATCTGCGCGCCATGTCAGAGTCCTTGAATTCGGTGGCGAGCAAGATTGACCAGCAAGGGGCAGGGGCGCTGATCAGCGGTTCCAAATTGCCCGACTATAAGGGCGGAAAGGACGGCAAATGATCCGCAAGCTATTTCTGATGAGCGCAACCGCACTCGCTGTGTCTGGGTGCAGCCTTGGCCTATCTTCAGCGCCACCGCCCTTCTTGCTCACCCTCACGCCAGATGTCCGGCCAGAGGCCAATGCAGGTATCTTGGTGCAGGGGGATGATCGCCTAACCATCACCACGCCGCTGGTGCCGCAGTCCATTGCGACAACGCGCCTGCCGGTCGCCCAAGGCCAGACCGCGTTGGCGTTCATCAAAAATGCCGTCTGGGTAGAGCCACCCGCGCGCCTGTTTCAGCGTCTTCTGGCCGAAACGGTTCGCCTGCGCACGGGCCGTATCGTGCTGGATCCGCGTCAATTTAGCATGGAACCGGGGGCGACCTTATCGGGGCAATTGCTGCGCTTTGATATTGATGAACGTGGGGCTGAAGCGGTTGTGATTTATGATGCAACCATCTCGGGCGAGCGGGATCGCCCGGTGCGCACCCGTCGCTTTGAAGCACGCGTGCCCGCCGGATCGATTGACGCCAAAAGCGCAGGCCGCGCCTTGAACAAGGCCGCGAATCAGATCGCCATTGATGTGGCAGACTGGCTGAAGAGCTAAGATTGTAAGGCTGTCAAAAGCCCAAAAGAAAAGGGCGGAGAGACGTAAGCCTCCCCTCCCTTGATCAGGCAATCGCTGGTTTAGCGCATCGCCACTTTCTTGCTTTTTGCCTCCAGCGCCTTGTCTTCATTCGCACGACGGATGACATATTGGCGGATATTCTCGATTTGCGCGGGCGTATATTCGCCCTTCCAAGCGACCATGCCATTGGCGCTCAAAATGCCATCATGGACAATTTGCTGCCACAGCTTTTCATTGCCCAGCGCGGCGGAGTGACGCAGATCGGGGTTCAGCCCACCTGCAATCGCTGTATCGCCATGACAGACGCTACAGCTGTTCTGATAAGGGCTGGCCCCGGCGTCAGCCAGGGATGCTTTTGAGGCAATAAAGGGCGGCGGATCGAGCACGCGCTTGGCATCTGCCGGCGGCGGCGGGAGTTGCCCCTTAGCCCCAACCTTAAAGACGAGCAGGCGGCTGATATTGCGGACGGAGCCCGACTTTCCGGCGAGAATACCCGGGGCCACGTCAAACACGCCGCCCCAGCCACCAAGAATGGCCACATATTGCTGGCCCTTGACCGCATAGGTCATGGGCGCTGCAATCACGCCTGTTTGGGTTGCAAAGCTCCAGAGCTGCTTGCCCGTATCAGCGGTGTAGGCGCGGAAGTCCCCGCCTGCTGTTCCCTGAAAAACGAGATTGCCTGCCGTGACAAGCGTCCCGCCATTGGATGGGCCGGGATGTTCCAC
>JBJTAW010000251.1:0-6890 GCA_046091025.1 Chakrabartia sp.
GCCCCGGTCATGATCTGGGGGCCGGGGGATTGGGGCGGTTCTCGCAGCGGCGGCTTCGGAGGCGGCTTTGGCGGTTTTTCGGGTGGCGGCGGCAGCTTTGGGGGCGGTGGCGCCTCAGGGAGTTGGTGATGGCACAGAGGCTTGAGATAACGCCGGAGGATCAGGCGCGCGTGGACGAAGCCGTGCGTGCGGCGGAGGACCGGACCTCGGGAGAGATTGTCACCATCATCACGCACCAGTCGGATGATTATGCCGATGTTGCTCTATGGTGGTCGGCGGGCGTAGCCTTGCCGGCGTTGATCGCGTTGGTTTTACTGCCGGATTTTTACATGGGCCTTGTCGACCGTCTGCTCGGCCGTTGGGCCTTTGAATGGACGCCGCGCGCCGTGCTTGAACTGGCGATGACGGTTGCATCGCTCAAATTTGCGGCGATGTGGCTTTTGCTGTTGTGGCGGCCGGCGCGCCTTTGGCTCACCCCACAGCCTGTGCTTGCCGGGCGGGTGCGGCGCCGCGCCATTAACTATTTCCGAGTGGGTGCAGAACGCCGCACAACAGGGCGGACGGGTGTTCTGCTCTATGTCTCTCTTGCCGAACACCGCGCAGAAATTGTGGCTGATGAATCGATCCACGCCAAAGTCGGACAAGCAGCCTGGGGTGACGCGATGGCGGACATGATCGTGCATGTGCGCGCGGGGCGCATTGCCCAGGGCATGGCGGCAGCCGTTGCGGATATGGGTGACATATTGGCCGCTCATTTCCCGCGGGCATCCGATGACAAGAATGAGCTGCCTGATCGATTGATCACATTGTGACGCAGAACGCGGACGCCGAAAAAATTGTCTGGCAAGGCCGATACATCACCGCCAAGACCCGGGGCAAATGGGAATATGTCTCCCGCGCGCGCGGCATTAAGGCGGCGGTGATCCTTGCGGTTGAGGACGGACATGTTCTGCTTGTGGAGCAATATCGCGAGCCATTGGGCGCGCCCTGCCTTGAACTGCCAGCAGGGTTGATTGGCGACGAACGGGCAGGCGAGGCGGTGGAAGCCGCCGCCGCGCGCGAGCTGGAGGAAGAAACCGGCTATCGCCCGGCGCACGTGACGATGATTGGGGAGTTTTATTCTTCCCCGGGCATGGTCAGTGAAAGCTTTTACTTTGTCCGGGCAACTGGGCTGGCCAAGGTGGGCGATGGCGGCGGGGTGGAGGATGAGAACATCATCGTGCACCGCGTGTCCTTGGGCGAAGTTGCAGAGTTTATGGCCCGCAAACGTGCCGATGGCTGCACGATGGATGTAAAGCTGGTCGCGCTTTTGGGTCCCCTGCTGCTTGGCCCCTCAATGGCCTCGGACACAATTGCCTAATTTTTAGGCATCGCAGAAAAACTGCTTGTGAATCGAGCAGATAGCCCTGCGACCTCTGCTGATTATGTGCGCGATCATTTCCTTTATCGCCCTGATCTTCGCCAATTTATGAAACTGGCACGCCCCTTGCGTAGTTTTCCCCGACCAAATCCAAGGGGGTCTAATGAAACTGATCATTGCCATTATCAAACCGTTCAAGCTGGACGATGTTCGCGAGGCGCTCACCGCGTTTGGCGTGTCCGGCATGACTGTTACCGAAGTCAAAGGCTTCGGCCGCCAAAAAGGCCAAACCGAGATTTATCGCGGGGCCGAATATTCAACCAACATGGTGCCCAAGGTGAAGGTGGAGGTCGCCTGCGACGATGCCGTCGCGGATCGCGCGCTCGAGGCCATTCAGCAAGCCGCCAACACCGGATCCATTGGGGACGGTAAAATCTTCATGCTCGACCTTGGGGCGGCGGTTCGCATCCGCACCGGGGAAACGGGCGCGGTCGCACTCTAAAGATAAGCAGGGGACATATGACCAAATTCACAAAATGGATTGCAGGGGCGGCGACGATGATCGCAACCACCCCCGCTTTTGCGCAGGACGGGCCAATTAAGGCCCCGACCGTCGAACAAATGGCCGGTATGGTCGATAAAGGTGATACAAGCTGGATGCTCATTTCATCCGCATTGGTGTTGCTCATGTCGATTCCGGCGCTCGCGCTTTTCTATGGTGGGCTTGTCCGCACCAAGAATATGCTGAGCTTGCTCATGCAGGTGTTCATGATCGTGTCGATTGCCGCCCTTGTTTGGGTGAGCTGGGGCTACACTCTCGCCTTTACCAGCGGCACGCCCTTTATTGGCGGGATGTCTAAAGCCTTTCTTCAGGGCATAGATGCCACAACGCTGGCGGCCACCTTCTCCAACAATGTCTATATTCCGGAATATGCCTTTGTTGTGTTCCAGATGACATTTGCTTGCATTACGCCCGCGCTCATTGTCGGGGCCTTTGCGGAACGCATTAAATTTGCGCCGCTGATGCTCTTTGTCGTGGCCTGGTTGACGATCGTCTATTTCCCGATTGCGCACATGGTTTGGTATTGGGCTGGCCCAGATTTCCTCGCCGATGCACCGACTGATGTTGGTCTGCTCTGGGGTATGGGCGCGCTCGACTTTGCCGGTGGCACCGTGGTGCACATTAATGCGGGGATCGCGGGCCTTGTCGGCTGCCTCATGATTGGCAAGCGTCTGGGCTATGGCCGGGAAGCCACGCCGCCGCACTCGTTGACCATGACCATGATCGGGGCCTCGTTGCTCTGGGTGGGTTGGTTCGGCTTTAATGCTGGCTCCAATTTGGAAGCCAATGGCTTGGCCGCACTCGCCTTCATCAACACCTTTGTTGCAACGGCTGCCGCGGCTGTCGCTTGGGCAATTGTGGAACAGATTCATCATGGTCGTCCCTCGCTTCTGGGCGCAGTCACAGGGGCTGTGGCCGGGCTTGTCGCGATCACGCCTGCATCGGGCTTTGCCGCACCAATGACGGCGATTGTCCTGGGCCTCCTCGTCTCCCCCATTTGCTACCTCTTCGTCGCTGTTGTGAAGAACAAGTTGAAATATGACGATACGCTCGACGTGTTTGGCGTTCACTGTGTTGGTGGCATTGTTGGTGCCATTGGCACGGGCATTGTCGCTGATCCCGCACTCGGCGGTCAGGGCTTCTTCGACTACACCGTCTTCCCGGCGGTCGTCGGCAGCTATGACATGGCAGGTCAGGTCATCACGCAGGTGAAGGCGGTTGCCATCACTCTGCTCTGGTCTGGCATCGGGTCGGCGGTTCTCTTCTTCATCCTCGACAAGACCATGGGTCTGCGTCCGAGCGAAGATGCAGAGCGCGAAGGCCTTGACCTCTCAAGCCATGGCGAACGCGCTTATAACTATTAAGCGCAGTCACAAGTTTGGGGCGCCGCACTCCTCTCCCACAGTGAGCGGCGCCCCTCCCCAGGTTCCTCCTGCGAACCTTACTGGGCCGGCACGGAAACGTGTCGGCCTCTCTTTTGTCAGTTGATGCGGACCCCAACCCACAGCGTGCGCGGTGTTGCGCGTTCGACAACGCCCGTTGCGCTGATGGCAGTATCGACCGTCCTGTCCGCCAGATTTTCGCCCCGCAGAACGAGCGAAACCCGCTTGCTCAGCGGCACAGCGACAAGGCCGTCGATCGTGAAGGCAGGCCCGAGCCGTCGACTATTGGCATCATCTTCAAACTGGGCCGAGACATAGCGGCCTGTGAGCGAGGCGGTGCGCCACCCCAAGGCCACGCTGGCCATATGCTTGGGCACTTGCGCCGGACGCAGGCCGTTGAGCGCGCGGGCGGCATTGGTCCCCGTGATGCGCGCATCGGACAGGGCATAGCTCGCCGATAATGCCCAATCGCCCAAGGCATAGCGGGCATCGAGTTCCAGCCCGCGGCTGCGCACGGCATCGAGATTCAACCGCTGACGATAGGCCCCGCTGACAAAGCCGACACCGGGAAACGTGCCGGGGCCGCTTGCAAGAGTGACATTGCCAATGGCGTCGCGCAGGCGATTGGTGAAGGCGGTTGCGCGCAGCACCAGCCCATCAGCCGGGCGCACATCCATCCCGATTTCGGCCCCGCGCATTGTCTCTGGCTTGAGCGCAGGGTTGGCCGCTGTCGCATCGGCCCCGACGCGAAAGGGGCGATAGAGTTCATTCAGCGTGGGCAAGCGCCAGCCGAAATAGGCGGCAGAGCGCAGCGTGATCGATCCTGCATCAAAGGCGATTCCGGCGCGGGCTGTGGGTTCCCACCCCTGTCGATCCGGCGCGATGTCATTGCGCAACGATGCCCCCGTCGCCAGCGTGCGTTCCAGCAAGCGGCCCTTCTTGATCCACCAGCGATCGGCCCGAACGCCGCCCGTCAGCGTGACCGGGCCATGCAGCGCCGAAAGCTCGGCAAAGGCTCCGGCGGTATCGCTTGTTCCACCCGCTTCGCGGATGCGGGTGGGTGCATTGGACACATAGGTGAACAGTTCATTGGTTTCGCCAATTGTCCGCCGCCAATCTGCGCCCAGCCGCAACTCCACCGTCTTGCCCAGCGGAGGCCGCACTTCAATCCGCCCGCCCAATCCGGTGGACGGCACGTTAAACTGATCGACGGAGGGGGTCGCGGTTGTCCTCCCTGCATTGATGGCAACGGCGCGGCTGGTGAATTTGCGCAGCTGGACATAGGCCAGCGCTTGCACCCCCCAATTGCCGCGATGGACAAGCCTCAGGCTCGCATCCGCGCCATCGCCGCCATTTTCGGAAAAAAACGTGCCCCGTTCCCGCCGGTCGGTAAAGCCAAGCAGCGAGGCCTGAAGTTCTGTTTCGTCCGACAGGGGGACAACACCGCGTGCGGCCAATGTCGCTTGCTCATAAGGGGCGGGCCGATCCACGCTGCCGCGCTGCCCGGCGACAATTGGGATGAAGCCATGACTGCGGGCGTAACTGCCAGAGATAAAGCCAAATCCGCTGCCGACACGCCCGCCCAAAAGGGCGCTGCCTTCAACCGATTGGCGGCTGCCCTGGGCCAGGCTGGCGGACAGGCCATCGGCCTCCCCGCCGACACTGTCCATGTCAATCGTGCCCGCCAGCGCGCCAGACCCATAGATGCCCGATCCGCCACCGCGCGTGACGCGCACTTGGCCCAGACGTTCCGGCGCATAGGCCGGCCAGCTGATCCAGCCGCCAAAGGGGTCGCTCTGCGGCACACCATCGAGCACGAGCAAGGCGCGGCTAGACGCATTGCCCCCCAGTCCGCGCAATGTGGCCCCTTGGCTGGTCGCATTGGCAGAGCGGGCGTCGCTGCGGCGAAATTGGCTGAGGCCCGCAACATCGCGCAGCACATCTTCGATTCGGCCGGACGCCGTGGCGATGATCCGGTCGCGGTCAATCCGCGCCACATCATAAGCGGCGTCCCCAATCGACACGGGCAGCGCCTGCCCCGTGACAATAATCTCACCTTCCGCACCACAGGCCGGGCTGAATGGCGTGATCAGTGCGGAAGAGACAAGGGCGGAGGAGAGGAGGAGCGGCTTCATCCCCGTCATGTGGCAGCCCTGCCCAGAAGATGAAAGAGCCTCATACTTTATGGGGTTATCGTGGCCACCGTTCATGGGCAGTAATATCGGTGGGCAGACGGTGCCAGTCTTCGGCATCGCTGGCAAAGGCCGCAAATTCCGGGCCACCGAAATCGTCCTGATTATCCAGACTGCCGATTTTCAGAATCACGCCCTGGGGGAGGCTGGGCGCGCGGGTGAACAGATGCGTGCCGCATGTCGGGCAAAATTCCCGCGTCACAGCGCCCTGAATGTCAGTCCGCGCAAAGCCGGTGACTTTGCCCTTGGTGACCTCAAACCCTTCATTGAGGACAGCCATGCCCATGACGGGGCCGCCGCCTGAGATATAGCGGCATTCCCGGCAATAGCATTCAAACTTCATAAAGCCCGGGCCCTCGGCTTTATACTGGACTTCCCCGCAATAGCAGCGTCCTGTGATCGACATATGCGTTTTCTCTCTCAATCTTCGGGGGGCATCAACGCCGCTCTATGGGTCATGGCATGTCCTTCACCCAGTGGCGGATCAGGTCGACGCCTTCGGCGTGCACCGTTGCGCGGCCAAGTTCTGGCATGGCAATGCCCGGTTCAAGGCTTTGAATCCGTGCGACCAGATAGGACTGACCGGGATCGCCCGGCTTGATCGCGAAGTCCAGCCCAACGCTGCCGCGGCCCGCGGCCGTCGGGCGTTTATAGAGGCCCAAATTGGTGTCGGCGGGCTGATCCCAATTGAGCCAAAGCCCCGATGTATCGGCCGGCCCCTTTGGATTGTGGCAATGGCCGCAATTCACATCCAAATAGGCTCGGGCCCGGGCATTGAGGCTTCCGGTTTCGGGTCGATCCCAATGGGGCAGGCGCACAAGGCCTTTGAGCGACCCAGTCAGCAGGCCTGCCTGCTTCAACGCCTGAAGCTGCACCCCGTCATTCAGATTGCGCGCCTTGGGGCCAATGGGGGTGATGGCATCGCCCGAGACATGGCATCCTTTGCACTGGTTTGCATTGGGGACGGCATAGCTGATCGTGCGGGTCTGCCCGTCAAAATGGGTCCAGCTGACGCTCACCCTCTGCCCGGCACGTTTGAGCACCGCCTCTGTCCCTTGCGCATTCCAGACATAGGGCAGTGCGATCCAGCCCGCAGCGCGGCGGATGAGCAGGCGAGTTTCAAGGATCCGCACATCCCGGTCAGGTTGGCGTAGATCGGCTGGATAGCCGAAGCTTTTGATGAGGACACTGCCGACTGGCATGTCAATCAGGCCATCGCCCTTGAGCGCGGCCTTTTGCCCCTGTGGCACATAAAGGAAGCGGAACTTCTCCGAATAATCGGAAAAAAGCGGGGTGTTGAGGTGATAGGCCCGAACGCCGGTTGTGGGCGTGCGGCCATCCACCAACAGGCCAAAATCCTGTAATCGGGGTGGCAGTGTGTCGCCCAGAATCAG
>JBJTAW010000252.1:0-11906 GCA_046091025.1 Chakrabartia sp.
CGTTGAAATAGCGCGGCACAGCAATCAGGCCAATGTCCGGGCCAATTGCGGCTTCGTTGCTGCCCGGCTGGCGCGCAGCAAACTGGCTGACAGCCGCATAATCGCCCGCCAGTTCCACGGCCAGTTCCTGCACTTTTTGCGCAGTTTCTGTGCCCTGAATTTTAAGCATGGAAGCCGCTGGCCCGGGATTCTGCCCGCGCGCCACTTGCGCCATCACCACATCCTCGCTTGCCTCAATCGCTGCAATTTGCGCCGCAAGGCCTGAAATACGGCGGCGGACATCGGGCTGATCAAGCAGGCTCCCCTCCCCGCCGGCAGGCAAGGCACGCGCATGGCGAACCACATCGGCCAGCGCCGCCTTCAATCCCGCCGAATGGGCAACCGCGCGTTCAAATTCCAACAGATATTTGGCAACGCTCCAGCCCTGATCTTCCTCACCCAACCGGCCTGAAACAGGCACACGCACATCTTCAAAAAAGACCTGATTAAAATCATGGTTATCGGCAATGGAATGGATGGGGCGAACGGTAATGCCCGGCGTGTCCATATCAAGCAGCAGGAAGGTGATTCCCTGTTGCGGGCGGCCGTCCCGATTGGTGCGGACAAGGCAGAACATCTTCGTTGCGAAATGGGCGTGCGTCGTCCAGATTTTTGAACCGTTCAGGACATAATGATCACCATCGCGATCCGCCCGCAAGGAAAGCGACGCGAGGTCTGACCCCGATCCCGGCTCTGAATAGCCTTGGCACCAATAATCCTCGCCTGAGAGAATGCGCGGCAGATACCACGCCTTTTGCTCGGCCGTGCCGTAATGCATGATGACAGGTGCGACCATGCGCAGCCCCATCGGGGAGAGCGAGGGCGCGCCTGCGCGCGCGCATTCCGACGCAAAAACATGGCGTTCCGCTTCGCTCCAGCCCGTTCCGCCAAATTCTTTGGGCCATGTCGGCGCGACCCACCCCTTTTTGTGGAGAATGGCCTGCCATTTCAGAGTGTGCGGCTTATCGACAAAGACGCTGGTCGATTTGCTGGCGACATCGCGCAATTCGTCCGTCAGATGATCGGAGAGCCAGGCCCGCACCTCATCCCGAAAGACGGCCAGATCCGCCACCGTCAATTCACCAGCCGATCACGTCCGGCCCAATAGGGGGCGCGCAAATCCTTGCGCAAAATCTTGCCGCTGGCATTGCGGGGCAGCGCCTCAATAATGTCGATGGATTTGGGAACCTTAAACCCGGCAATCTTCTCCCGCGCCCAAGAAATCACATCATCGGCGTCAATTTCCACGCCCGGCTTTGGCACGCACACAGCCTTTACAGCCTCCCCCCATCGGTCATCCGGGACGCCAATTACGGCGACTTCGAGCACAGAAGGATGGCCGTAAATCGCGCTTTCCACCTCTGCCGGATAGACATTTTCTCCGCCGGAAATGATCATATCCTTCACCCGATCGTGAATATAGACATAGCCGTCCGCATCCACATAACCCGCGTCTCCGGTAAAGACCCAGCCATCCTTGGTCAGCGTTTTCTGGGTGGCATCGGGCAGGTTCCAATAGCCCAGCATATTGTTGGACGAGCGGGTGACGAGTTCGCCCACCTCTCCGGTTGGGACTTGCTTGCCCTCCCCATCCACAATCTTGATTTCAACGCCGGGTAGCGGCTTTCCGGCCGAGCGCATCCGCTGATTGCCATTGGGGTCATGGTCTTCGGGCGGCAGCATGATGATGGTGCCGGTTGTTTCGGTCATTCCATAATTCTGGATAAACTCGCATCCAAACATCTTTATGCACTGGCGCAAAAGCTCCAGCGGAATGGGGGCCGCGCCATAGAGGATATATTTGAGGCGGCTATAATCGACCGTCGCACAGCGCGGATGCTGCAACAAAATGTGGAGCGCGGCGGGCACGATGAAAAAGCGCGTCACGCCGCCCGTTTCAATCGCATCAAACAGGCCATCGGGCGTAAATTCGGCAAGCACATAGCCCGGCAATCCACTGGCCAGCGCCATGACGCCAAGGCCTGTTCCGCCAATATGGGCGCAAGGCATGGCGACAAGGACGACTTCATCATCTTCCCACTGGGTATAGGCAAGGCCGCTATCGGCCGTTCCCTTGCGCAGGGCAAAGAGATTGCGGTTGGACAGTTCAACCCCTTTTGGGTTGCCAGTCGTGCCCGATGTATACAGCTGCAAAACAGCATCATCCGGCCCGGCGGCCTCAAACGCCACCCGATCCGTCTTGTCCAAAATCTCCCGCGCCTCAGCCGTGTTGATAAAGCGTGGATTATGCGCCAGCTTATCCGCCAATGCGGCCTCTGCCCCTTCAAAACCCGGCCCGGTAAAGACCAGCTTTGATTGGGTGTCATTGACGATATAGGCCCATTCCGGGGCAGCCAACCGCCAGCCAATCGGGGCCATCACCACGCCCAAGCGCGCCGCGCCGTAAAATAGGGTGAAATAGAGATCGGAATTCTTTCCAATCCAGCAAATCCGCTCCCCCTTTTTGACGCCCGCCTTTTTCGGAAAGACGCCACGCGCGCGGTGCGATCCTCCAAATCGCGATACGACCAGAACCGGTCTTCTTCCCGCAGGGCAAGCCGATCAGGCCGATCAACGCCCCAATGGCCGATAAACTCATCAAACGTTAAAAGCGCCGAAACATCGGGCATCACCTATCCTCTCACGATTCTCTGTCGCGCGATGCTAGGCGAGGCTTTCCGCAAACGTAAAGCGCAGACTGCACTTAGCCCTTGAGAAATATGAGTGAGAGGTTGTTGGCGGGCATTTCAATCCGCTGATCGAGCAACAGGCCACGCGCAGCAGCGAGCGCCTCAACCTCAGCCAGATCGCGTAGACCCCAATTCGGATTTTGCGCACGCAGATTTGCATCAAAGGCCAGGTTGCTGGGCGCAGTCTCAACACCCGGCACGATATAAGGGCCGTAGAGGATGAGCGGCGCCCCTTTGGGCAACAAACGCCCAGCCCCTGCCATCAACCCCTGTGTCGCCATCCAAGGGGCTATATGCACCATGTTGATGCACAGCAGGGCATCTGCCCGCGCAACCGGCCAATCCGGCGCGGATGCATCGATCAGGACAGGCGGCAGAAGATTGGGCAAGCCCGCCTCTGTCGACCAAGCAGAGATGGAGTCGAGACCCAGCACATCATGGTCACTCGGTTGCCAAAGCAGTTGCGGGAAGGCGCCTGCGAAATGGACGATATGCTCCCCCGTTCCACTCGCAATCTCAAGCATCGTGCCGGACGCGGGCAGACTAGCCGACAGCATGTCTGCAATCGCATCCCGATTACGGGCCGTAGCCGGCGCATGCCGCTTGGCCCATGGCCCGGCATTGAGGGTGAAGGGTTGGGGATCGGTCACTCTGCCGCTTCTGCCAGTTCTGGAGGGTGCCAGACAAGAACGGGTTTACGGGCGGCGAGCGTTTCATCGAGCCTGCGGCGCGGCGCGAAGTGTGGCGCGCTCTTCAAAGCGGGGTCGCCCTGTTTGGCACGCAGCGCAACAGACCGCAGCGCCCCGATAAACTGATCGAGCGCCGCCTTAGACTCGGTCTCGGTTGGCTCAACCAACATTGCGCCATGCACGACCAGCGGGAAATAAACGGTCATGGGGTGAAAGCCCTCATCAATCAGGCCCTTGGCGATATCGAGTGTCGAGAAGCCCTCGGCCAAATTGGCGTCCGAGAACAGGGCTTCGTGCATGCAGGGGCCAGAGCCTGCAAAGGGCGCATCCAGCACATCATCCAATTGCCTCAGGACATAATTGGCGTTGAGCACGGCATCTTCGGCCACCTGCCGCAATCCATCTGCCCCGTGGCTGAGGATATAGGAAAGCGCGCGGGTGAACATACCCATTTGACCGTGAAAGGCCGTCATGCGGCCAAAGCTCTGCGGAAGAGCCTCGCCCGCCATTTCTTCTTCGACCAGACGCAAGCTGCCATCGGCTGCCTTTGTGACAAAGGGAATGGGCGCGAAGGGGGCCAATGCTTCTGACAGCACAACCGGGCCAGAGCCGGGGCCGCCACCGCCATGGGGGGTCGAGAATGTCTTGTGCAGGTTTATATGCATCGCATCCACGCCCAAATCGCCGGGACGGACCCGGCCGACAATCGCGTTGAAGTTCGCGCCATCGCAATAGACATAACCGCCCGCTGCATGAACCGCATCAGAAATGGTCTTGAGATCGCGTTCAAATAGGCCGCAGGTATTGGGATTGGTGATCATCACACCCGCCACATCGGGGCCAAGCCGCGCCAGCAGGGTGGCCAAATCCACCCGGCCGTGGGGCGTTGCGGGAATGCTCTCCACCCGGAAACCCGCAAAGGCCGCTGTTGCTGGATTGGTGCCATGCGCCGATTCCGGCACAAGGACGACCGGGCGATCCTCCCCGCGTGCCTCAAGTGCTGCCTTAATGGCCAGAATACCACATAATTCCCCATGCGCGCCCGCCTTGGGCGACATGGCGACGGCGTGCATCCCGGTCAGCTTCACCAGCCAATCGGCCAGTTCATGGATCACCGCCAGCGCGCCCTGCACCGTTTCTTGCGGTTGCAGCGGGTGGACATCGGCAAAGCCCTTCATCCGAGCGATTTTCTCATTGAGGCGCGGATTATGCTTCATCGTGCAGGAGCCGAGCGGGAAGAGGCCCAGATCAATGGCATAATTCTGGCGGCTGAGGCGCGTATACTGGCGCACCGTTTCCGGCTCTGACAGGCCGGGCAGGCCAATCTCCCGAACACGGTCTAACCCGCCAAGCCGCGACGCGACCTTTGGAGGTTCAACCAGATCGACACCCGTGGTTGTGCTATCGCCAATCTCAAAGATCAGGGCCTCCTCCAACATCAGCGCCCGGTTTCCGGTGAAGCTGCTCATGGGGCTATCACTTGCGCCCCCCATTTCGGGACGCCATCCACTTTGGTTCAGGGTCATGCCAGCACCTCCGAAAGCGCCTCAGCCAGCGCCTCTATATCCTCATCCGTCACCATTTCGGTGACCGCCACGACCAACCCATTGGCCAGCCCCGATACCTCTGGATAGAGCCGCCCCAACGACACGCCACCAAGCACGCCGCGATCCGCCAACGCACGCACGACCGGCCGCGCCTCTTGCGGGAGGCGCAGGGTAAATTCGTTGAAGAAGCTTTGGGTCACCAGATCGACACCCGGAACAGCCTGAAGCCGCTCTGCGGCCTGCACCGCCTTGGCGTGATTGAGCGCCGCCAGATCGCGCAGGCCCTTTTCCCCCAACAGCGTCAGGTGAATGCTAAAGGCAAGCGCACACAGGCCGGAATTGGTGCAGATATTGGATGTCGCCTTTTCCCGGCGAATATGCTGTTCGCGCGTAGAGAGTGTCAGCACAAAACCGCGTTTCCCTTGCGCATCGACCGTCTCGCCACACAGGCGGCCCGGCATTTGGCGCACAAACTTTTCCTTGCAGGCAAACAGCCCGACATAAGGCCCGCCAAATTGCAGGCCAACGCCCAGCGATTGACCTTCGCCAACGACAATATCCGCGCCCATCTCTCCCGGCGCACGAATGGCCCCTAGCGCCACGGGCTCAGTCACAACAGCGATCAGGAGCGCGCCTTCTTCATGCACGCGCGCCGAAAGTGCCGACAGATCGTCTATGCGGCCCAATATGTCGGGATATTGCACAACGACACAGCTCGTCTCTGCATCCACCGCCGTCATCAGCCGATCCATATCCGTCTTGGCCGACAGACCCGGCATTGCCGTATCAAGCAGGTCACCAGTGAAGCGGGCCATGGTGCGTGCCACGCTCACATAATGGGGATGTAGACCGGAAGAGAGCACGGCCTTGCGGCGGCGCGTGATGCGCCCGGCCATGGAAATCGCCTCCCAACAGGCGGTTGAGCCATCATACATAGAGGCATTGGCCACATCGCAACCAAAGAGGCGCGCTACCTGCGTTTGAAATTCAAAGAGCATCTGAAGCGTGCCCTGCGCAATTTCCGGCTGATAGGGGGTATAGGCGGTCAGAAACTCCCCTCTCTGGATCAGATGATCAACTGAGGCGGGCTCGTGATGCTTGTACGCCCCTGCCCCCAGGAAGAAGGGATGGTCGCTTGCCGCGCTGTTCTTCTGCGCCAGCTTTGCAAAATGCCGCTCCACCGCCATTTCGCTCGCATGATTGGCAAGGCCCGCAATGGGTCGATCCA
Source organism: Chakrabartia sp. (assembly GCA_046091025.1). Classification (GTDB taxonomy): domain Bacteria; phylum Pseudomonadota; class Alphaproteobacteria; order Sphingomonadales; family Sphingomonadaceae; genus Aquisediminimonas. Next base: position 6,194 of record JBJTAW010000252.1, read on the forward strand.
GACGGGCATGGTCGGGCACATCCTCGAACAAATCATCAATTGAACGCGCGCCAATGGTCGCCAACATCTGCTGTCGGTCGCTCTGGGTCAGGGGAAGGTACCGCATGGGGAAAGTTCCTTCGTTTAGATTAAAGGGTGGCGACAAAGTCCTGATAAGCGGCCGCATCCATCAGGCCGTCCAGTTCCGATGGGTCCGCCAAAGTCAGTTTGAAGAACCAGCCTTCGCCTTCCGGATCAGAATTGACGAGGGCGGGGTCATCGCCCAGCGCGGTGTTTCCTTGGGTGACGGTGCCAGAAACAGGCGCATAAACATCAGACGCGGCCTTTACGGATTCGACGACTGCAGCATCGCCGCCCTTTGTCACCTGCGCGCCGAATGCGGGAACATCGACAAAGACGATATCGCCCAATTGGCTCTGCGCATAATCGGTGATGCCGACCACAGCCTCGCTGCCCTCCACATCAATCCATTCATGTTCAGACGTGAAATAGCGTGTCATTTGGCGGCTCCTTTGCGATGATAATTGTGGGGCACAAACGGCATGGCCGTGACGGCCATCGGCACGCGCTTGCCGCGCACTTCGGCCTCTAATCGTGTGTCGGGTGCGCTATAATTGGCAGAGACATAGCCCATGGCGATGGGGGCATTGACGCTGGGCGCAAATCCGCCCGAGGTGACGACCCCAATTTGTGTATCGCCCGCAAAAATCGGCGCGCCTTCGCGCACGGGCATGCGCCCGTCGACCGTCAGGCCAACACGACGCCGGCTAGGCCCCGCTTCATGCTTGGCAAGAATGGTCGCAGCGCCGGGAAAGCCCCCAGCGGCGCGACGGCGCTTTGAAAGCGCGAACATCAGATCCGCCTCGACCGGATCCGTTTCCCCATCCAGATCATGCCCATAAAGCGGCAGGCCTGCCTCCAGTCGCAGCGAATCCCGCGCGCCAAGGCCAATGGTTTTCACCTCTGGCTGGCGGGACAACAGCTCTGCAAATTCGGCCACATGGGCAGCGGGAATTGAAATCTCAAAGCCATCCTCTCCGGTATAGCCCGACCGGCTGATCCAAAGCGGCTCCAGCCCCCAAAAGAAGGAACCAGCCTCCATGAACGAGAGACCTTCCACGCCCGGCACAATCCGGTTGAGCGCATCCACGGCTTTTGGCCCCTGAAGCGCCAGCAGCGCGCGATCCTCAAGATGACTTATGGTGATTTCATCGGGCAGATATTCCCGCAAATGGCCGATATCTTCCCATTTGACCGCGCCATTGACGACGATAAACAGCCCCATCGGTGCGCGTGTGACCATCAGATCGTCGAGAATGCCGCCGGTGTCATTGAGCAGCAGGGCATAACGCTGCCGGCCTTCAGCCAGCGCGCCAAGATCAGCAGTAATCAGCGTTTCAAGGGCGGCATCCAGCCCATCTCCAGATAGGATCAGCTGGCCCATATGCGATACATCGAACAGGCCGGCGCTCTCCCGCGTCCAGAGATGTTCGGCGATGATGCCTTCATATTGGGTCGGCATCAAATAGCCCGCAAAGGGCACCATGCGCGCGCCGTTGCCCCGGTGCCAAGCATCCAGCGGCAAAGTGTCAGGCTCTGCCCCCAGCCAGTCTTCAGGTTCGGGAGAAAATTCGCTCATCATATTGGGTCCATTCACAAAGAGAACCAATGCCGCGCCCAAAAGCGATGCATCGGACCCCCTCTGTCACGGAACCTGAGAGCTTTCGCGCAACCCTTTCGGGACGCTTACCCCTTCGGTGGTTTCGACCAAGGCCAAAACGCTTTCCAGAGTGTCGCAACTGCTAGCGCGGTCCTTTTGCCTGAGAGATTCCGGGGCGGTTGCTCCTTCGGCGGGTCTGGCAAAGCAGACCCCTCTCCCGCGCTATCAGCGACTCGAATTAAATGACGGGGCCAACGGCCCAAGTCAACCGTTCAAAAATTGGCGCGCCCGCACCCGCCAGCCTTCGAACAGGACATCCATCTCTGAAAGGACGACCAAAGCCGCCCGATCTTCCTTATACTTGCCGCCCACAAGCAAATCAAAGACCCGACGCGCCGTCCAATCGGGAAAGGGCCTGTCTAGGAGGATCAGGTCGTCCCCCGCTTGCGCCTGACCGGCTTCAATGACGCGATAATACCATCCAGATCGCCCTTCCCGCACCATCAGATCGGGAAGCGCTGCCCATGCGAGACGATCCCCTTGTTTCCAGCAGGGCTGGCGCGCCTGACTAACCTCTACCAGTGCAGCGCCAAGCCGGAAGCGGTCGCCAATGCACACCGTGTTTTCGTCCAGTCCAGTGGTTGAAATGTTTTCGCCAAAGGCCCCTGCTGCGCGCAGCAAAGCCGCATCAGGCGCGTCCTCTTTCCAGCGTGCGTAATGATCAAAGGGATAATGGTGGAGCGCCTTGTCGCGCCCGCCATGATGCACCTGATCGGCCTGTTCATCCCCCATTATGACAAAAAGACCAATCTGGACTGGTCCAGATAAGGGCTGTTTGGCAATGGCGCTCCCTTCCCCGCGCGACAATGGCTGAACTCGGCCAGCCAAAAGGGCGCGAATGGGAAAGGGCATTAGCGGGTTGCGTTATACTGAAGCTGCGCGTCGCTCAGCTGAAAACCAATCAGAAGTTCAAAACTCGCCCTCTGCACGGCGGCACGGACGTCGGGATCGGCCAGCGGATCAACAGCCGCATCAGCGTCGCCTGCTTTGCGCTTGCGCGTCAAACGCTGTTCAATTTCACGCGGCAGCGTAGCTGCAGCCCGGTTCACATATCCTGTCGCCGAACCGCGCGCTTCGGCGCGGGTCTGACCGTCGGCGAAATTCAGTCGGATCGTGCCCAGACGCTTGGACACAACGACACGGCCACCCTGAACCACTGTTGCGAAATAAGGTAGATCAACTTGCCGCGCGCCTGCGTTCCCGCGGCGAGTCGCGCGGACATCAAATGTTGCATTGGCAACAATATCAGCACCCTGCTGTGTGCAATTTTCTCGCAAATTGTTGATCGCCGCCACGACATCAATCGCGCTTGCATCTCGTGCCTCAGCAGGATTGAAAACAGTAATATCCCCCGTATAGGCCGGAATAGCGACCGCTGGGCACGCAGAGCGCGTGACAGAAATACCGCCTGTCGCGTCAATATCCCCATCCTTTGCACAGCCCGCTAACAGAACAGAGGTGAGGCCAAGCGTGGCAAGAGCGGGCAGACGGGTAAAATTACGCAGCATGGTCAAGGGATTCCTCAAAGATAAGGGGTGCGGTATAGGAAGCGGCTTTCCCGGCTGCAAGCAATCGCGTAGGGGCAAAATCAAGATGAGTGAGACAAAACCACCCCTCCGCCTGCTAATTGCGGCCCCGCGCGGCTTTTGTGCGGGCGTTGATCGCGCCATTTTGATCGTTGAAAAAGCGATCGAGCACTATGGCGCACCCGTTTATGTCCGGCATGAGATTGTGCATAACCGCTTTGTTGTGGACAGTTTGAAGGCCAAGGGCGCCGTCTTTGTCGAAGAACTGGATGACGTTCCCGATGGCGTGCCCGTTGTCTTTTCAGCGCATGGCGTGCCCAAGCTGCTCCCCGCAACGGCAGATGCGCGCGGGATGAACTGGCTGGATGCGACCTGCCCCCTTGTTTCGAAGGTGCATCGGCAAGCCGAGCGTCTGGTGGAACAGAATAAGCATATCATTTTTATCGGACATGCCGGCCATCCGGAAGTGATTGGCACTTTTGGGCAGGTGCCCGATGGGTCCATGACCTTGATCGAAGATGTGGCCGATGTAGCGCAGCTTCCCCATATGGACGCGGCCCAGCTTGGGTTTTTGACGCAAACAACGCTGTCAGTTGATGACACAGCAGCCATTGTCGATGCGCTCAAAGCCCGCTTCCCCGGCATTCAGGGGCCAAAGGGCGAAGATATCTGCTATGCCACCAGCAACCGGCAAGAAGCCGTGAAGGCAATTTGCAAACAGGTCGAAAAGCTGATCGTGATCGGCGCGCCCAATTCCTCCAACTCTTTAAGGCTGGCCGAAGTGGGTGAGCGGCTCGGCATTCCAGCCCGGCTCGTTCAACGGGGCCATGATGTGGATTTTGACTGGCTTGGCGGCGCAGCAACGCTTGGTCTGACAGCCGGGGCCTCAGCGCCCGAACTGCTTGTCCGCGAAGTAGTTGATCGCCTGAGGGATCGCTTTGATGTGACCGAAGAGCAGGTCAAAATGGCGGATGAAGACATGGTCTTCAAGCTGCCCCGCAAGCTGACGGAATAGGATGGCCGTTTATACCCATATCGCTGCCGAGGACATGGCAGACTATGTGTGCGCCTTTGACGCGGGCGAACTCCGCTCTGCCAAAGGGATCGCCGAAGGGGTTGAGAACAGCAATTATCTGGTTGAGACAGACAAGGGCAGGTTCATCTTCACTGTTTATGAAAAACGTGTTGATATCAATGATTTACCGTTCTTTCTTGGGATAATTGATCATCTTGTGGCGCGTGGATGCCCGGTGCCAGCGGCGCTCAAGGCGCGCGATGGCAGCGGCACAATCACCCGTCAGGGAAAATCCATGGCGATGATGGCCTTCATGCCCGGCCTCTCCGTATCGCACCCCACGCCTGCACAGGCGCTGTCAACGGGCAAGGTCTTGGGTCAGCTTCATAAGGCGCTGGCAGACTTCCCCCTTGATCGCGCCAATACGCTTGGCCCAGAGGGCTGGTATGATCTGGCCGAGCGGTGCGGTGATGATCTCGATAAAATCCAGCCCGGCCTAAAGGCCCGGGTCGCTGCGGAATGCGCGTTTTTGAAGGCAAATTGGCCAAAAGACTTGGCGCAAAGTGTGATCCATGCAGACCTATTTCCCGACAATGTCTTAATGTCGGGGGATCAGGTCTGTGCGGTCATCGATTTCTACTTTGCCTGCACGGAAATCCGAGCATGGGACCTCGCCGTCACGCACAGCTCTTGGAGCTTTGATGCCGCAAGCAACATCTATGTGCCCGCTATCGGAGATGCACTCATCGCGGGCTATGAAGCGAGCTTCGGCCTGACCGAGGCTGAACGGTCGGCCTTTCCCATATTGGCGCGCGGAGCGTGCCTGCGTTTTCTTCTGACGCGCGCATGGGATTGGCTCAACACCCCGGCCGATGCGCTTGTGACGCGCAAAGATCCACTCGCCTATCTGGCCCGGCGAGAGCATTAAGCCCAGCCGTGAGTGATCTCCCCAGCGTCAAAATCGCCACAGATGGCGCCTGCAAAAGCAATCCCGGCCCCGGCGGCTGGGGAGTCTTGATGCGCTTTAACGGCGTGGAGAAGGAATTATCGGGCAGCGATCCTGCAACGACCAATAACCGAATGGAGTTGATGGCCGCCATTCAGGGCCTCAAAGCGCTGAACCGACCTTGCCATGTCGTTCTGGAAACCGACAGCGCCTATGTGCGCGACGGAATCACCAAATGGATCCACGGCTGGCAGCGCAATGGCTGGCGCACCGCCGATAAAAAGCCGGTCAAAAACGCGGATCTTTGGCAGGAATTATTGGCAGCCAGCAAAGCGCATAAGATCGACTGGCGCTGGGTGAAGGGCCATTCGGGCGACCCCGATAATGAACGCGTCGATCAGTTGGCGAGCAATGCCGCCCTGCTGGAAAGCGTCAGCTAAACCGCGCGGGTCGATAGGGCGCGGGATTAATCCTGTCATAAGGCGCGTCTGGCGACACCCCCAGAA
>JBJTAW010000253.1:0-8301 GCA_046091025.1 Chakrabartia sp.
GATCCAGCCTCTCCCAAACTGCCCGCAGGCGTTAGGCTAACCGCCAAAGCGCAGGGGCCTGCGCCAGATATTCTCTTGCTGGGCATAAAGCCCCAAATGTTGGCTGAGGTTGCGCCGACACTGGCCATTGGACCAAACACGCTGGTCGTCTCTATTCTCGCCGGTGTAGAAACTAAGAGCCTCAAGACGCATTTGCCGGGCGCTGCCGCTTATGTGCGGGTGATGCCCAATATGCCAGCCGCCATTGGGGAAGGGGTCAGCGTTGTTTTCGGCCCAACGCTTGATGCGGCTGGAAAAGCCCAGATTGACCAGCTGATGACACCTTTGGGCCATGTGGAGTGGGTTGAGGATGAAGATGCCTTTCATGCTGTGACCGGCGTTTCAGGGTCTGGCCCTGCCTTTGTCTTTCGCTTTATCAATGCATTGGCCAAATCAGGGGTGCTGCAGGGCCTGTCGCACCCATTGGCGCTGCGGCTTGCGCTGGAGACGGTGGCGGGTTCTGCTCGATTGGCGCTTTCAACGGGGCAGGCGCCGTCTGACTTGGCAGAAGCCGTGCGGAGCCCCAATGGCACCACCCATGCGGGCCTAACGGTTCTGGATGCCTCTGATCTGGCGGAGCTGATGGCAGCAACAGTCGCCGCCGCTGCCAAGCGTAGCCGCGAACTGGCCGATGCCGCAAGGCCTGACTAATTCTCCATAAACCCCCGTTGACCTTGGACCAGACCTCGCATAGCGGGGACAGGAAGTTGCGGGTTTTCCCCTGCGGGCAATAGAAAGTTTCCCTCTCGATGAGCGCCAATATCCCGTTCGCGATTGTACCCTCTGCCAACCCCGTTTCTGCCGAGGAGCGCGCAGACCGCATTGCAGCGCCCGGCTTTGGCAAAGTCTTTACCGACCATATGGTGACGATCCGCTATGTCGAAGGGCAGGGGTGGCATGATGCAAAAGTCCACGCGCGCCAGCCGCTTTTGCTCGATCCAGCGACAGCAGTGCTGCATTATGCGCAAGAGATTTTTGAAGGCCTAAAGGCCTATCGGTTGGAAGATGGCGCTATGGCCCTGTTCCGGCCACAGGCCAATGCGCAGCGGTTCAACGCCTCTGCCCGGCGGATGGCGATGGCGGAGCTTCCCGAAGAGCTGTTCATCGAGTCTTGCCGTCAGCTTGTGCAGATTGATCGGGATTGGTTCCCCAATGTTGAGGGTGGTTCCATTTACCTGCGCCCCTTCATGATCGCGAGCGAAGCCTTTTTGGGCGTCAAGCCGTCCTCTGAATATCTGTATATGGTCATAGCCTCCTCCGCGGGTGGCTATTTCAAAAGCGGGGCCCCTGCGGTCTCGCTTTGGGTATCGCAAGATTATAGCCGTGCCGCCCCCGGCGGGACGGGTGCGGCTAAATGCGGCGGCAATTATGCGTCCAGCCTTATTGCACAGGCCGAAGCCATGAAGCTGGGGCATGATCAGGTTGTTTTCTTGGATGCGGCGGAAAATCGCTGGATTGAGGAATTGGGCGGCATGAACCTTTTCTTCGTGTTCGAAGATGGATCAATCCAGACCCCGCCTTTGTCTGGCACAATCCTGCCCGGCATTACCCGGGACTCGCTTTAGCCGATCGCGCGTGATGAAGGCCTGACCGTTCGGGAAGAGCGTTATGCCATTGATCAGTGGGAAGCAGACGCCAAGAGCGGGCGGATTGTCGAATCCTTCGCCTGTGGCACAGCTGCGGTTGTGACACCCATTGGCAAAGTGTCGTCGCCTTCTGGCAGCTTCACCGTTGGGGCAGGCGGGCCGGGGCAGGTGACGCAGCGTTTGAAGGAAAAATTGGTCAGCATTCAGCGTGGGGCCGCAGCCGACCCCCATAATTGGGTCATGCGGCTCGATTGACCGATTGCCTTCCCAGATAGGGCCGCTATAGGAACGGCCCACGCATAAGTTGGGGCGTCGCCAAGTGGTAAGGCACCGGTTTTTGGTACCGGCATTCGTAGGTTCGAATCCTGCCGCCCCAGCCAATCCTCTTTTCACCATCTTTCCTTGATCGGCTCAGCGTCCTATCTGTGGCGTTGAACGAGGAGATTGGTCGATGACAGAGATTGCGACGCTGGCCGGGGGCTGTTTCTGGTGCGTGGAGGCTGTGTTCCAGCAGCTCGATGGCGTGGAGCGGATTGAGAGCGGCTATATTGGCGGCCATGTCCCTGATCCAACCTACAAATTGGTGTGCGGTGGCGATACCGGCCATGCCGAGGCGCTGCGCATCTGGTTTGATCCGGCGCGGATTTCCTATGGGGATTTGCTCGATGTGTTTTTTACAACGCACGATCCCACCCAGCTTAACCGTCAGGGCAATGACATTGGGACGCAATATCGCTCCGCCATTTTCCCGCATGATGCAGGCCAAGAGGCTGAAGCTGTCGCCGGGATGCAGCGGGCCGCGGCGGATTGGCCGGCCCCGATTGTCACAAAGCTCGAAAAGCTCGCCCATTGGTATCCGGCGGAGGATTATCATCAACGCTATTGGGATGGGGAAGGGCAGAGCAATGGCTATTGCCTTGCGGTCATCCCTCCAAAGCTTGCCAAGCTGAAAAAGCGGTTTGCAGAGCGGCTGAAGACGGCGGTCTAACCCACCCCACTGCAGCTAAACGGGCTGCGCCGCTAAGCCTCCCCCAACCCCTCCCGCAAGCGGGAGGGGTTGGGGGAGGGTCAGAGCCGCCAATTCTCTTAGCGGCTTCCAGTCTTCCGGATAGCGCCCTTATGAGCACCCACCCCGCCGGGTTTGCGGTTGCCGAAATGGCGGCGCTTGGCATTGGGGCCATTGGCATTGTCGCCGCCACGCCGTGCATCTTCATGACGACGCTGTGCCGTTGCGGGCGCCTGCTTGGGTTGCGGCATGCGTGGCACTTCTGCTGCAAAATTATCGGGCAAAGGCACGGGCTGAAGCTGAACACGGGTGAGGCGCTCAATCTGGCGCAGCCAGCCGCGTTCTTCCCCATCCACAAAGCTGATCGCAATGCCATCGCTTCCGGCGCGCGCGGTGCGACCGATGCGGTGGACATATTGTTCCGGCACATTGGGCAGTTCAAAATTGAACACATGGCTGACGCCCGACACATCAATGCCGCGTGCGGCAATATCGGTGGCGATCAGAATGCGGATTTCACCCTTGCGGAAGGCTTGCAGGGCCAAGGTGCGCTGCGCCTGGCTCTTATTGCCATGAATGGCGGCACAGGGGATGTTCGACGCCTGCAAATTCTTCACGACCTTATCCGCACCATGTTTTGTGCGCGTGAACACAAGCGCGCGATCAATGTCTTCTTCGCGCAGGCGGATGGTCAGCAGCGCCTGCTTTTCGCGCTGAGTGACGAAGGTCACATATTGGCTGACGCGTTCTGCCGTGGTCGATTCCGGCGTGACGGACACGCGAACAGGGTTGGTCAGGAAGCGGTCGCCCAGTTCGGCAATAGTTTTCGGCATGGTGGCCGAGAAGAAGAGCGACTGGCGCTCTTTCGGGAGCATCTTGTCGATCCGCTTCAGCGCATGGATGAAGCCAAGGTCGAGCATCTGGTCTGCTTCGTCGAGGACGAAAATCTCTACATTGCGCAGCGACACGGCGCGCTGATCAATCAAATCAAGCAAGCGGCCCGGTGTTGCGACAAGAACGTCGATGCCGGGGCTAAGCGCCTTGATCTGGCGATTAATCGGCACGCCGCCGAAGACGGTTTCAATGCGCAATTGCAGCTGACGGCCGTAATCCCGGAAAGATTGGGCAATCTGCGCTGCCAATTCGCGGGTCGGCGACAGGACAAGCATCCGGCAGGTGAGCGGGGCGCGCGCCTTTGGGTTGTTCATCAAATGTTGGAGAGACGGCAACGCAAAGGCGGCCGTTTTGCCGGTTCCGGTCTGCGCGATGCCGCACAAATCCTTACCTTCCAGCAGTGGCGGGATCGCCTGAAGCTGGATCGGGGTCGGTGTTTCATAGCCCTTTGCGAGCAACGCACTGAGCAGCGGCTTGGCAAGGCCAAGGTCGGAAAAATGAGTCATGAATAACTTTCAAACATAAAGCGCGGGCGCGCCGAAAGGGCGCGCGCGAGCGGGGTCAAAACTGACAACCCGCGTGACAAGGGAAGCCTTGGAAGGTGCGACTGGAGCCCGGCCTGATCCGCATTCTTTGCGAACAATCACGCTGGCCATGGGGATCCGCAAGGCATCGACCTTGCTGCGCTGCAATACGACATAGGCCGTTTTTCCTGCACTTGCAAGGGACTCAGGCGGCGGCGCGCTTCAACCGATCATTGATCGCATCGCCAAGCCCGCCAAATGGCACAGGCGCAATGGCAATATGATGCCGTGGGCTTTCATCTGCGGCATGTAATAAATCGAATAATTTGGCGGCTGCTTCAATCAGATTGCCACTGGGGCTGAGATTGGCATTACACGCCATATCGCCAAAGCCGATCAACCATTCATCCGCTTGCGCCGATGTTGCATTGAGCCGCAAAGGCTTGGTGGGAGCATAATGGCTTTCCAACTGGCCGGGGGCCTCAATGGCGCTTGCGGCTTCGAGTCCCAGCGCCAGATCAATTGGGCCGGGTCGCAAGAGGCGCACATGATCCCCATCAACCGCGACAATAGTTGACTCAAGGCCATGTACCGTTGGGCCAGCATCGATGATCATCGGAATGCGGCCTGAGAGCGTGCGCGCGACATGGTCTGCCTTTGTTGGGCTGATGCTGCCGCTGGCGTTGGCGCTGGGCGCTGCCAAAGGACGGCCGCTTTCGTGCAAAAGATCTTGTATGGCCGGATGGGCCGGGCATCGGATTGCAACAGTTGAAAGCCCCGCTGTGACAAGGCTGGCAATCCCGCTGTTCGGACGCAAAGGCAGGACAAGCGTCAGAGCGCCCGGCCAATAGGCCTTGGCAAGCGCGCGGGCCGTTTCGCTAAACAGGGCAATCTGTTCGGCTGCCTCCAGATTGGCCACATGAACGATGAGCGGGTTGAAGCTGGGCCGGCCCTTTGCCGCATAGATGCGGGCAACAGCATCTCCATTGGTTGCGTCGGCTGCGAGCCCGTAGACCGTTTCGGTGGGTACGGCGAGGCAGTGCCCCGCCTGGACCAGGCGGGCAGCATCTGTGATTGCCGCCTTTCCGTAAGGGCGCGTTTCTGTCCGAAAGGCGGGGTTTGTGTCCATCACCGGCATCGCTATAGCGCATGAACACAGGTTGCAACCGCAAGAGGACTGCATGAGCTATACCCCGCCCATTGCCGAACAGCGTTTCGTGCTGGATCATGTCACTAAGATTGATGAACTGGCCGCGCATCCTGCGTTTGAGGCCGCATCGTCCGATATGGTGGATGCCATTCTCGACGGCGCAGGCGCGCTGGCAGCAGGTGAGTGGGCACCGACCAATCGGGTGGGGGATACGTCCAACCCCAAATGGTCGGATGGCAGCGTGACCATGCCATCGGGCTTTAAAGAGGCTTATAAGGCCTATGTTGAAGGGGGTTGGGGCACAATTGATTGTCCGCCGGAATTTGGCGGGCAGGGGCTTCCTTTCGCCCTTGGGTTTGTGGTGCTCGAAGATTTGGGCAGCGCGAATATGGGCTTTGGCCTGTGCCCGATCCTTACATCCGGCGCGATTGAGGCGATTGCTGCCCATGGCAGCCCGGAACAACAGGCCATGTATCTTCCCAAGCTGATCACCGGCGAATGGTCTGGCACGATGAACCTGACCGAGCCTCAGGCGGGATCTGATGTCGGGGCGCTGCGGAGCATGGCAGAAGCTGCCGCCGATGGAAGCTATCGGATCAAGGGCACGAAAATCTACATCACCTTTGGTGAGCATGATTTGGCCGAGAATATTGTGCATCTTGTACTCGCACGGACGCCCGGTGCGCCTCCGGGAACCAAGGGGATTTCGCTGTTTCTTGTGCCCAAAATTCGCCCCGACGGCACCCGCAATGATGTGCGCTGCGTCTCGATTGAACATAAGCTGGGCATTCACAGCTCCCCCACATGCGTCATGTCTTATGGCGATCATGATGATTGCCATGGCTGGCTGATCGGCCCTGAAATGGGCGGCATGCGGGCCATGTTCACGATGATGAACAATGCCCGTCTCAACGTTGGCCTTCAGGGTGTCCAGATTGCCGAACGGTCCACGCAGCAGGCGCTGGGCTATGCGCGGGATCGCATCCAATCCGCGCGTCCCAATAGTGGGGGCAACCCGGTTCCGATCATTGAGCACCCCGATGTTCGCCGGATGTTGTTGCGCATGAAGGCGCTGACACAGGGCGCGCGGGCCTTGCTCTATCTGGCGGCAAGCAATGTCGATCGCGCCCGTTTGGGCGAAGAGGGGGCGCGCACCCGCGTCGATCTGCTCACGCCGCTTGCCAAGGCCTATGGCACCGATATTGGCTGCGAAGTGGCGAGCATTGGCATCCAAATCCACGGCGGCATGGGCTTTGTGGAGGAAACGGGGGCCGCCCAGCATTATCGCGATGCCCGCATTGCGCCCATTTATGAAGGCACAAATGGCATTCAGGCAGCCGATCTGGTTGGCCGCAAGCTAACGGGGGATGGCGGCGCTGGCATGGCAGCCCTCATCGCTGATGTGCGAGCCGAGGCAGAGGATGCGCGGCTCATTGCACTCACCCATCTTGTCGAAAAATTGACCGCCCATTTGCTGGAGGTGGATGTCGATGATCGACTGGCTGCCAGCTATCCCTATCTCACGATGGTGTCTGTCATGACCTGTGGTTGGTTGATGGAGCGGCAGGCCCGCATTGCGACGGCCTTGCTTGCCAAGGGGGAAGGTGATCCGGCCTTCCTGAAGCAAAAGCAAGTGACGGCGCGCTATTATCTCACCCATCTTGTTGGGGAGGCGCTGGGCTTGGCTGGGTCTGTGACGGCGGGGGCCGAAGGGCTGTATGACCTATCGGCCGAAGATCTGGCGGCTTAGTCCGCCAGAACCTTGGCCAAAAGGGCATCAACCTGAACCTGCGCGCCAGCAACAGCGTGGAGTTCAGCCAAGATCCCGACAAAAGGCGCAATCAGGCTGTGCTCCATCTTCATGGCTTCGAGCGTCAGCAGCTTTTGCCCACGGGTGACGCGGTCGCCTGCCGCAACCTCAACGGAGAGGATCCGGCCCGGCATGGGGGAGAGAATGGATCCATTGCCGCTCGCGCCGCCAGCCTTTCCATCTTCCCGCCAAGGCTCCAGCCGCCAGACGGCCCCATTTTCGGCCACAAGCATTTGCCGCGCTGGGTTGGTCTCGCCGGGACCATGCAACTGCGCCTCGACCCGCTCTCCATCGAGTAGGAACGGCGCGCTCCTCTTATCCGGCGCATTGAGCCGAAAGCCCGCCTGAAGTGACTGAGGCACCATCGCCATAGCGGCGCGTGTGAGGGCGCTTACCGAGGGCTGCGGGGCAGCAGTTAAGCTGTCCGCCTCACGCTCGATCAGGCCAGTATCCACATCGCCTTGAGCAAAAGCAGGATGGCTCAGCGTGCGGTAGAGGAAGGGTGCATTGGTTTTGACGGGCCAGACGGCGGTTTCCCCCACCATGTCGGCCAATTGGGTGCGTGCTTCCTCCCGATCATCGCCCCGGGCGATCAGCTTGGCGATCATCGGGTCGTAATAGGGGCTAATCTCACCACCTTCTATAACGCCGCTGTCGATCCGCCCGCCATAGCCCGTTTGGAACAGCTCTAGCTTACCCGTGCTCGGTAGAAAGCCCCGTGTTGGGTCTTCGGCGTAAAGGCGGGCTTCCATCGCCCAGCCATTGAGCGTGATTTCATGCTGCAACAGGGGCAGAGGCTCTCCCGCAGCCACGCGCAGCTGCCATTCGACCAGATCGACGCCTGTCACTTCTTCTGTCACCGGATGTTCAACCTGAAGACGCGTGTTCATCGACATGAACCAGATGCGGTCCGCACGCAGACCTTCTGAGGCATCGGCGATAAACTCAATTGTGCCCGCACCCACATAAACAACGGCTTGAGCGGCGCGAACGGCGGTATCGCACAAGGCCTGTCGCGTCGCGTCGTCCATGCCGGGGGCTGGCGCTTCTTCAATCACCTTGTGGTGACGGCGCTGGAGCGAACAGTCCCGCTCATATAAATGGACGATATTGCCATGCGTATCGCCAAACACCTGCACCTCAATATGGCGCGGGCGGGCAATATATTTTTCGATGAGGACGCGGTCTTCTCCAAAAGAGGCCGCAGCTTCCCGCTGGCAGGAGGCGAGAGCCTCGGCAAAATCTTCTGCCAGCTCCACACGGCGCATGCCTTTTCCACCGCCGCCCGCGAC
>JBJTAW010000254.1:0-3045 GCA_046091025.1 Chakrabartia sp.
CTTATATAGTGACGGCCATTCTTGATATCCATGCCCGCCAGATCGTCGACAGCCGTGGCAATCCGACTGTCGAAGCTGATATTTTGCTGGAAGACGGCAGCTTTGGCCGCGCGGCGGTTCCTTCTGGCGCGTCGACAGGTGCCTATGAAGCGGTCGAAAAACGCGACGGAGACAAGTCGAAATGGCTTGGCAAGGGCGTTCAGGCGGCGGTTGATAGCGTCAATGGCCCAATTGCTGATGTATTGCTCGGCATGGATGCCGAAGATCAGGCTGAAGTCGATGCGGCGATGATTGCGCTGGATGGGACTGAAAACAAATCCAACCTTGGGGCAAATGCCATTTTGGGCGTCAGCTTGGCCAACGCCAAAGCCGCGTCTGATTCCCGCGGATTGCCCTTGTATCGATATGTCGGTGGCGTTTTGGCCCATGTCTTGCCCGTGCCAATGATGAACATCATCAATGGCGGCGCACACGCGGACAACCCGATCGACTTTCAAGAATTCATGATCATGCCCGTCGGTGCGGAAAGTATTTTTGATGCCGTGCGCATGGGGTCGGAGATTTTTCATACGCTGAAAAAGAAGCTGCACGATCAAGGCCTGTCGACCGCTGTCGGCGATGAAGGTGGGTTCGCGCCCAATATCGCGTCTGCGCCAGATGCACTCGACTTCATCATGCAGGCGGTGGAAGCAGCTGGCTATCGCCCCGGGGACGATGTCGTTCTCGCGCTGGATTGTGCGTCGACCGAATATTTTAAGGACGGCAAATATCATCTGACGGGCGAAGGGCGGGTGTTGTCGCCGGAAGAGCATGCCGATTATCTGGCTGAACTCGCCGCGAAATACCCGATTAAGTCGATCGAAGACGGCATGGGCGAAGATGATCGCGCTGGCTGGAAATATCTGACGGACAAGATTGGCAAGACATGCCAACTGGTAGGTGACGATCTTTTCGTCACAAATCCTAAGCGTTTGCATGATGGCATTAACGAAGGTCTGGCCAATTCGATCCTTGTGAAGGTCAATCAGATTGGCACTTTGACGGAAACTCTGGCGGCCGTGGATATGGCGCATCGCGCCCGATATACCTCCGTTATGTCGCACCGATCTGGGGAGACGGAGGACTCAACGATTGCTGATTTGGCGGTCGCTACCAATTGCGGACAGATCAAAACGGGAAGCCTCGCGCGCTCCGACCGGTTGGCCAAATATAACCAGCTGATACGGATTGAAGAAGAGCTTGGCCCCATAGCCCGCTACGCCGGACGATCTATTTTTATCTAGTTCGGCGGCATAGGATTGCGATTTGTAGTTGATTCTCCGAATCGCTTGTGATTCAAGGGCTTTATGAAGCAGGCGAGACAGCTCTGGAACATTCTCCTAAGTGCGGCGACACCCGCGCTGGGCTTCATTGTGATCGCTTTTTTCGGTGGATATGCGCTTTTCGGCGTCAATGGCGTGCTGGCGGGCTTTGAATATCGCCAACAAATCGAAATGCGTCAGGCTGAATTGGCCCTGCTCAACAAGGAAAAGGCGGAAATCGCAAATCGCGTCGGCCTTTTGGATCCTAAAAAAGCCAACCCTGATCTGGTGGATGAGCTTGTTCGCCGCGAGTTGGGCCTTGCTCATCCAGATGAAGTGATCATTCCGCTTAAGTAGGATAAGCGGCGGCATTCGTTTCCGTAACGTCAAAATAGCCAATGCGTCGTTGCCGCAGGCCTATTTTGGTGGCTATGGGGTGTCTTAACGAACAAAATCATCCCCTTAAGGAAGGTCTTTTCTTGGGCAAGGCAGGAACAAAAAATGCCGCCGCTGACCAGCTCCCAAAGCCGGCTCAGCCAACGCGTCACACCGCCGATCGCAACGAGTTACTCCGATTATATCGTGAAATGCTCCTGATACGTCGATTTGAGGAAAAGGCTGGGCAGCTTTACGGCCTTGGCCTGATTGGCGGATTTTGCCACCTCTATATCGGTCAAGAGGCCGTTGCCGCGGGCATTCAGACCGCGTTGACGGACAAAGATAGCGTCATCACCGGCTATCGCGACCATGGTCATATGCTGTTGTGCGGGATTGATCCGAAAATTGTGATGGCCGAATTGACGGGCCGAGAGGCTGGCATCTCGCGTGGCAAGGGCGGGTCGATGCACATGTTCTCGGTCGATCATAAATTTTATGGCGGTCATGGCATTGTCGGGGCGCAGGTTCCGCTCGGCGCAGGATTGGCCTTCGCGCATAAATATAATGAGGATGGGGGCATTTGCGTCGCGTATTTTGGCGATGGAGCGGCCAATCAGGGGCAGGTTTATGAGGCGTTCAACATGGCCGCGCTCTGGAAACTCCCGATTATCTTCGTTGTTGAGAATAACCGCTATGCCATGGGCACGGCTGTTACACGATCCAGCGCGGAAACGCATTTCTGGCGTCGGGGGGAGGCTTTCCGCATTCCCGGCATGGTCTGTAATGGGATGGATGTCCTTGAGGTTCGCGGAACGGCAGAGGCGGCAATTGACTTTGTCCGGGCAGGACATGGTCCGGTGATCTTAGAGGCCCAAACTTATCGCTATCGCGGGCATTCCATGTCCGATCCAGCCAAATATCGGTCACGCGAGGAAGTGCAGCAAGTCCGTGAGAAATCAGACCCAATTGAGGGCCTCAAGGATGATTTGGATGCCGCGGGCATCCACGAGGATGAGCTGAAGGCGATTGATAAGGAGATCCGCGCGATCGTTAATGAAGCGGCGGATTTTGCGGAAACATCGCCAGAGCCGGATGCTGCTGAGCTTTATACCGACGCTCTGGTGGGGAATTATTAATGACCGAGGATCCAACACCAACGACCCCGTCCAGCGACATGGTTCGCCTGACCGTGCGCGAGGCGCTGCGCGATGCCATGGCTGAGGAAATGCGGGCCGATCCGCGCGTATTCGTCATGGGCGAAGAAGTCGCGGAATATCAGGGCGCGTATAAGGTGACGCAGGGTCTGCTTGAGGAATTTGGGGCCAAACGGGTCAGCGACACGCCGATACCCGAATATGGCTTTGAC
>JBJTAW010000255.1:0-5331 GCA_046091025.1 Chakrabartia sp.
CCAAGAGGGCTGGTCCAGATCACGCAGGGTGTTGGCATGAAGCCCGGCGGCACGCGCCAGACCTGAGCGCGACAGGCCGCCCTCGGTGACCAGCTTGCGGAGTTTTTCAATGAGTTGTGTAGACATGACCGCCATAAATCACATCAGAATGTGATCGTCAATGGAGAGAATCACATCAGGTGATTAAGAGCGCGCGGACAGCCGCTCCTGCATGCGCGCGAGATAGCGGGCCAGCACATCAATTTCGATGTTGACGGCCTGACCAACCGTCAGATCGCCCAAGGCCGTCACATCCCAGGTGTGGGCAATGATGTTGAGGCCAAAGCTGGCGCTGCCATCGGCATTGTCCGCAACGCTATTCACCGTGAGCGACACGCCATCCAGAGTCACCGACCCCTTGGCAGCAATGAACGGCGCAATCGCCGCGCCAACCGTCACCACAACACGGTGCGAATCCCCTTCAGGGGAGATGCCGGACACAGTGCCAATGCCGTCGACATGGCCCGTCACAATATGGCCGCCCAATTCATCGCCAATTTTCAACGCGCGCTCTAGATTGAGCCGTCGGCCTTGCGCCCACATGCCGCCCGCCGTTTTGGAAATAGTTTCCGCCGATGCATCCACGGCAAACCAATCTGCCCCCTTATCGATAACCGTCAGGCAGACGCCCGAACAGGCAATGGACGCCCCCAAATCAACACCGGACATGTCATAGCCGCATTGGATGGCCAGCCTCAGGTCGCCGCGCTGCTCCACTGCTGTGATCGTGCCAATATCCGTGATGATGCCGGTAAACATGACTGCCGCCCCTTTTCAAACGCGCTCGTAAACGTCCAGCTTGTTTTTGCCAAGCAGGCGGCTGTCCGCCAGCTGCCATTGGCCCTGCGCATCCGCCAGCCGACCTAAACCGATATCCCCAAGGCAGGCACGCCCCCCACCAATCAAGATCGGCGCGCGATAGAGCAAGAGCCGATCGACCAGCCCGGCCTTCAGAAAAGCTGCCGCCGTT
This sequence comes from Chakrabartia sp., assembly GCA_046091025.1. GTDB lineage: Bacteria > Pseudomonadota > Alphaproteobacteria > Sphingomonadales > Sphingomonadaceae > Aquisediminimonas. The sequence goes on from JBJTAW010000255.1 coordinate 1,010, forward strand.
TGTGCGCCCCCTTCGACCAGCAGATATTGGACACCGGCCAATCCAAGAACTTCCCCTGGCGCAGACAAGGCCATCCAGCCCGGCTTCACCCCGCCGCGCGTCAATAGCGCGCGTGTGGGGGAGCGCGCCTCTAAGCCCGGCAGCCGGACATCCAGCCGGGGCGCATCGGCCCGACCCGTTTCACCGCCGACGAGAATCATATTGGTGCGGGCGCGCTCCAAATGCCCATGGGCCCGCGCCGCATCCCCCGTAATCCATTTGCTCTCCCCCGAAGCAAGGGCGATGCAACCGTCCAGCGAGATTGCAAGTTTCAGGGTGATGAGCGGGCGACTGGCATGATGCTGCATCAACCATCCGGCCATGGCGCGCCGAGCATCGTCGGCCAATAATCCTGCTGCAACCTCAATCCCTGCTGCCTGAAGCCGGGCAAGGCCCTGTCCATTTGTGCGCGGGTCTGGATCGGTCAGGGCAATGACAACACGCGACACACCCGCTGCGATGAGACTGTCCGCACAGGTCGGGCCGCGCGGGCTTTCATGGGCGCAGGGCTCCAGCGTGACATAAGCGGTTGCGCCGCGTGCAGCCTCTCCCGCTTGAGCCAGCGCCATCGCTTCCGCATGGGGCCTGCCACCGGGCTGGGTCCAGCCGCGCCCGACAATGCGCCCCGCCTGCGTCACAATGCAGCCGACATTGGGATTGGGGCCAGTTAAGGCCTGCGTACGTCCGGACAGCGCAATCGCTGCGGCCATCAACCGCCGATCAAGCGGAGTTACAGACCCCATTCGTCCATCTTCTTTTCCATGTCCTTGAACGGCTTGCGATTGGCTTCAAGAATGCGCTGGCGCTCTGCCTCTTCGGCTGCCCGTTGCTTGGCATCAATTTTCTGCTGGGCAATGATCTCTGCATCGGTGCGCTTTGGATCAAATTTTTCAACATAGACAATTTTGGGCGGCCGATATTCCCTCGGCACCTCGCCCAGATAGAAGAGCGCAACCAAGACACGAGGAATCGTCGCTGAAAGCACCGCCAACCCAAGCTTATGCGCCACGGGCTGCTTGAAGAAGGCCTTTAGGTCGCGCCAAGCGACCTTGGGACTGGCGGGGCGGGGAAGTACAGACATAGCTGCAAAGATAGGCCGTCAGCGGTCGATATACCAGCCCGGATCAGGCCGATGCCGCCAAGAGCCGGGCAGTGGCCCTGTCGCGCCCAATGAGCGGCAACAACGCCCTCATATCCGGCCCGTGATCCACACCCGTCAGGGCCTGCCGCAGGGGGAGAAACAGCGCCTTACCCTTGCGATCCGTGCTGGTTTTGAGCGCATCCGTCAGGCCGTGCCAAGGGTCAGCCGACCAATCGAGCGCAGCAGCGGCCTTGGCAGCCTGTGCCAGATAGGGCTTGTCTTCTGGGGCGATGGTCGCGGCAATATCTCCCGTTACAACGGCCCACCAAGGGCCGACATCTGCCAAGGTGTCGATATTGGGTCGAATAGCGCACCAGGCCGCCGCATCCACGCCTTCGGGCAGACGATCCGCGACGACCGCAAACTCCGTCTGGTGCAAAATTTTTGCGTTAAGCTGTGCCAGCTCCTCCTCATCAAACCGCGCGGGCGCGCGGCCAAAATGGGCAAAGTCTATTGTAGCGATGAGCGGCGCAATATCTGTCACTGGTTCAACAGGTGCACTCGTTCCCAATCGGGCGAGCAGTGCAAGAATCGCCAGCGGTTCAATCCCGCGTTCCTGAAAGGCGTCCATGCCCAGCGAACCGAGCCGCTTTGACAGCTTGCCTTCCGAACCCGTCAGCAGCGCCTCATGCGCAAATTGCGGCGGCACCGTGCCAAGCGCCGAAAACATCTGAACCTGAGTTGCCGTGTTGGTCACATGATCTTCCCCGCGCACGACATGGGTGATGCCCATATCAATATCATCAATGGCAGAGGGCAGCATGTAGAGCCACGACCCATCGGCCCGACGAATGACGGGATCAGAGAGGAGCTTGGGGTCAAAATGCTGCGGCCCGCGGATCATATCAACCCATTGGATGGGCGCATCATGATCCAGCTTAAACCGCCAATGCGGCGCACGACCTTCCGGCACCGGGGCATCCGGGGCCGGGCGCTCATAGACCGGGGGCAGCCCGCGCCCCAGCAGCACCTTGCGCCGCAAATCCAGCTCTTCCAGCGTCTCATCACAGGCAGAGACTCGGCCTGCCGCCTTCAGCTCTTCAAACCGGCGCTCATAAAGATCGAACCGAGCGGACTGACGCTCTTCGCCATCCCAATCCAACCCCAGCCAGCGCAAATCCTTTCGAATGGCATCGACAAAGGCTTCTTTCGACCGCTCACCATCCGTGTCGTCAATCCGCAGCAGAAAGCGACCGCCCTGCTTCTTGGCCCAGAGCCAATTATGCAGGGCCGTGCGGACATTGCCGACATGAAGCGTACCCGTTGGGGACGGCGCGAAGCGTGTAACGATGGTCATAACAAATTAAGCCGTTCGAAAAGCATTGGTGATGGGATAGCGACGGTCGCGGCCAAAATTGCGCTGGCCAAGCTTCACGCCCGGCGGGGCCTGACGCCGCTGATATTCGGCACGGTAGAGCAGCCGCTCAATTCGGGCGACAATCTCTCGATCAAAGCCACGGGCAGCAATATCCTCCACCGACAGCTCTTCTTCAACCAAGGCCATCAGAATCGCATCGAGCACCGGATAATCGGGCAGGGAATCCGAATCTTTCTGATCCGGCCGCAATTCAGCACTGGGCGGCTTGGTGATAATGCGTTCGGGCATGACCGGGCCGTCTGGGCCAAGCCCCAGACGCGGCGTGTGCGCATTGCGCCAGCGGGCCAGCGCAAACACCGTCATCTTATAGGCGTCTTTGATCGGGTTATAGCCGCCCGCCATATCGCCATAAATGGTCGCATAGCCGACGGACATTTCGCTCTTATTGCCGGTCGTCATCAGCATGTGACCAAATTTGTTGGACAGGGCCATCAGCGTGACACCGCGCAGACGCGATTGAAGATTTTCTTCGGTAATGTCCGCGGGTTTATCGGCAAAGACGGGCGCAAGCATCGTTTCAAAAGCCTGAACAGCAGGATTGATTGGGATGGTATCGATCCGGCATCCCAAAAGGCGCGCGGCCTCTGAGGCGTCTTCAAGGCTCTCTTCGCTGGTATATTGGCTGGGCAGCATGACGCACCAGACCCGGTCTGCGCCCAGAGCATCAACCGCGATGGCCGCACAAATGGCACTATCAATCCCACCCGACATGCCCAGCACGACGCCGGGAAAGCGGTTTGTATTAACATAATCCCGCAGACCCACCATCATCGCATGCCAGGCATCAGACGGGCTTGGCTCCAAGGCGGTCAATTCACCTGCCTCACACATCCAACCGGTCTCTGTCTGCGCCCAATGGGTGATGCGGACATGCTCTTCCCAATCGGGTAATTGATGCACCGTGCTGCCATCGCCATTGATCACGAAGGACGCGCCGTCGAACACCAGTTCATCCTGACCGCCGACGCGGTTCAGATAGGCAATCGGCAAAGATGTTTCGGCAATGCGTGCGCCAATGACTTGGGTTGCCCGATACTCATCCTTATCAATTTCAGAGGGGCTGCCATTGGGCACACTCAGAATATCGGCACCCTTGGCCTTCAAATGCGCGGCCACATCGGCAAACCAAATATCTTCGCATATGGGAACGCCGATCTGCGCCCCGCGAAACGCGATTGGGTCGGGCATAGGGCCGGGACGGAAATAGCGCTTCTCATCAAAGGTGCCATAATTGGGCAATTCATGCTTGAACCGAAGGGCAGCTACCCGCCCGCCGTCCAAGAGCGCGACGGCGTTATAGAGCGCGCCGGATGCATCCTTGTGGAGAGTACCGACCAGCATTGCCGTGCCACCATCCTGCGTGGCGGTAGCCATGCGCTCAAGCTGTTCTGCCGCGCGCACCGCTAGGGACGGCTTTTGGATCAGATCTTCTGCCGGATAGCCGATCAACTGCATTTCTGGAAAGACGATGAGGTCAGCACCCTTCGCCGCCGCCTCGGCCCGACGCGCCAACATGGCGTCGGCATTTCCAGCCAAATCGCCGACGCGTTGGTTCATCTGCGCCAAAGCAATGTTCAGACGTGCGCTCATTGCGCCTCTCTATTGAGCGCTCGCCGCTTCCGCAATCTCCCCGCCCGAAAGCAGGTGAAATTCGCGGCAAGGCGTCAATATGGCCAACTCAGATGCTTTTCCTACCTCATGAGCCGGAAATAACCCCCTTTCCGTTGCGACTGCAGATCTTTAAGGGACTGGCGACTCTTGGGG